>JBAYOC010000120.1:0-4799 GCA_041678465.1 Anaerovoracaceae bacterium
ACCTGGATGTTGCTCGCCACTCAGTCTCTGTAAACGACACTCTGGTTGAGTTGACCAAACGTGAATTTGACCTGCTACATTATCTTTTGAAAAATAAAGGCATTGTCTTGTCCCGTGACACCTTAATGGACAAGGTGTGGGACTACGACTTCGATGGAGAAACCAATGCGGTAGATGTCTACATACGGTTTTTGAGAAGCAAAATTGATGAGGCATTCAATGTTAAGCTGATTCATACCATTCGCGGAGTAGGATATGTGATCAAAGATGAGCAATAGGCAGACCGAAAAAGGACAAGAGTCAAAAACGAAAAAGGCCAACGCTTCCATTGTTTATAAGCTGAACTCCAAGCTCCTTTTGCGACTGTTGTGCATATTTCTTACGCTAAATTTTGTGATTATTTTTGCAACAGGGGCCCAGGTTGTTTATCGTGCGGAAAAAGATCTGACATCCGTCGTTACAGCTATTAAACAGTCCGATGAACCCCTTCCCGAGGTCTTCCAATGGATGGAGCTGACGGGATTCCACATCGACCGGCACAATGCGGCGCCTGAAGGTTTCCGGCTTCCGGGAAATTCCGAAAACAAGTTTCTTAACATAGAGCTCGAAGGAGCGAGAAGTTTTTACCTACCAAAGGAAGAGGGTCAAAGCTTTTTTGTGCGCTTAAACAGCTTGCTCTATCGCTATGAATTTCCTCAAGGACCGATTACCTATTCAGTATCTTTAGAGGTGGGAGATAATATCTTGCAGATCAAACGGCTCATGGCCATTCTGCTAATTGTGGAAATGATTCTGCTGCTGACCAGTATTTATCCGGTTGCAAGACTGATCCGCACCACGCTAAGGCCTATCAGCGTTCTGACAGAAGCCGCCCAAAACCTTAATATGAATACCACGGCTTCATCATCAGAGAAGATGGAGAATCTGGCGGATACTCTGGATTCCATCAACGCTGCCAAGCTGGATACCCGCATCCCCGTTGAGCAAACGGAGGCGGAGCTGAAAAACCTTGCCGAGGCCATTAACAGCCTCCTCGATCGTATCAATGAAACCTACCAATCACAAATCCGCTTTGTCTCCGATGCATCCCACGAACTGAGAACACCCATTTCTGTCATTGAAGGCTATGCCAACCTTTTAGACCGGTGGGGGAAAAAGGATGAGAAAACATTGGAGGAGGGGGTTACCGCCATCAAGGATGAGGCTTCCAATATGAAAGACCTGGTGGAGCAGCTACTCTTCCTTGCCCGCGGGGATAACAATACTATGAGCCTACAGCTGGAGGAATTCGATCTTTCCCAATTGGCCGAGGAGGTGGTCCGAGAGTCCCGGATGATTGACGGAGGGCATGAATACGATTCCCATATCGAGAATATCTCAATCTATGCGGATAAGGGCCTCATCAAACAAGCTTTGCGAATCCTCATGGATAATGCCATTAAGTACACGAATTCCGGCGGAAAGATTACACTGACTGTATTAGAGAATGGAAAAGAAGCTCTGTTCACGGTTCAAGACGAAGGAATCGGTATCCCACCGGATGCAGTTCCTCAGATTTTTGACCGCTTCTACCGGACAGACCAATCCAGAGCAAGAGCCACAGGGGGTAGCGGGTTGGGTCTCTCCATAGCAAAATGGATTGCAGAGCGCCACGGCGGACGGTTAGAGGTATTGAGCCGACAAGAAATCGGAACCAGAGTATCCATTGCAATTCCTGCACCAAAATTGCATCATTGAAAGGGAGAGTTACGAAAGAATGAATAAGACTAGATTGACAGGTATCCTATTGATAATCGGTGCCACTGCCGGTTATGCCTTAGTACCATCTTTCTCCTTCCTGGCCTTTGATCAGGGAGTGGAAACAGAAACACTCCTTTTTAGCAAATTTTTTTATGCAGCTGTTCTCATGTGGCTTTACATTTTCATAAAAAGACTGCCCTTTCGCCTGGAAAAAAAAGCAGCCCGGATGATGCTTATCATCGGGCTTTCCTACATCAGCCTGGCCACCACTCTGTACTTTGCCTTTGACTACATATCCGGCTCCTTGGCTACGATTATTTCTTTCACCTTTCCCGCCATTATCGTTGCTATAGAAATGATAACAGGGAAAGAAAGAATACGAGCAGCTAAAATCCTAGCCGTGATTATATCTATGATCGGAATGATTATTATCATCTGGTCACCGGACATATCCGCCAATTTAGTGGGAATACTCTTTGCTTTCGGAACTTCTCTTTCCTACGTGGTTTACATGATGGGACTGAGTACAGAATGTATTAAAAAATCAAACACCCTAGTCGTTGCAGGTTACGTACTTCTCATGTCCGCCATCTTTAACTTTTTCCGTTGCCTGCTTTCCGGTAAGCCACTCTTCACCAGCGGATTCAATCAACTGTGGCTCATGCTGGTACTCGCCGTATTCTGCGCTTTTATGGCGATTCTTTTCTTCTGCATCGGCGTTAAGCTCATCGGCCCCGGGAACGCAGCCATTATAAACACTTTTGAACCGGTGCTTGCCTGCTTTTTCGGTTATACAATCATCGGTGACGTGCTGACTCTAAATATGCTCGTGGGCAGTGGCCTGGTGGTGCTCGCCGTGGTCATTGCCAACTGGCCTTCTTCCGAAGTCGATAAAGAATCAGCCCTTTCCGGCTAAGTCAAAACAGGAATTCGATTTCTCCTTTTTACTCCGATGAGATTGCCCAAAGATACAAGGATGCCACGGAACCATAGGGTGAATATCTTTTCTTATAGCTTTGAAACTGCTCTTTTGTCAGCTCTTTGTGGTGGTAGAGTCTGCTCATTCCGCGGCGTATGGCTAGGTCGTTCCAACTGACCACGTCAGGCCTCTCCATAGAAAAAATCATCAGCATTTCTGCTGTCCATACGCCAACACCGTGAAAAGCGGTCAACTTTTTAATCACTTCGTCGTCGGATAAGGACTTAAGCTCCTCCATATCCAAATGACCATTGATAACCGCATCGGTAACCCCTTTGATATAGGTCGCCTTCCGCAGGCTCATACCGCATTTTTGAATGTCATCCACAGCAATTCCGGCAATCGTTGTGGGCCTTATTTCACCGGCCAAATCGCAGAGTCTTGCCCAGACGGTATCAGCTGCTTTACTGGATATCTGCTGGCCCACAATGCTGCTGATCAGTGCAGCAAACAGATCCGGCGTCACTTCCCTCTGAATCTTCCCAATTCGTTGGATTGCTTCACCCAGCTTTTTATCCTTCCTTTTCAGGTATTCCATTTCATCATCACCGTATTTGAAAATGTCCATATGCACTCCTAACCCATTTGTTCCCGGCGAAAGAACTCTGCAACTCTATTCATCTCCTTTGCATCTTCCTCATAGAAATACAGCCGAAAGGAAGTTACACCCGTTGCCCAAAGCTCCGGGACATACTCCGATTTCTTTAATACATCCTTGTTCAGGATAGTGGTTCTACAGCTGCCCGGATCTCCCACCACAGGAAATTCTGCTCCGGCCCGATCCTTAAGAAAATAGTCACTTTTTTCACACAAGCCGCACTTACGGCCTTCCGTGCCACGGGAAACCTGGCTTCCGATGGGGCAATGCTCGCTGATCATGACCGGGACCCGCCCATAAACTGTTGCCTCCATTTGGATGCCATAATTATAGATATTTTTCATCTGGGAAAGAGTCAGTTCATGAGACAGCGTCACACCTTGCATCCCCAGATCAGCAGCTACTTTTACGGACTGGCTATTGAATATATTCATGGAATAATCTCCGAGGATAGGCAGCCCGGAGTCAGCCAGCAACTCTAAATGCCCTAAATTTCCGACGAGGAGTCCGTCAATGCCATAATCCTTCAGACTGCGAGTTTGCTCTCTCAATCTGCCATCTGCTTCCCCTCTCGTGACAGGGGGAACTGCCAGATATACCTGTATCCCTCGTTCTTTTATTGCTTCAATGGTTTGGACATGTTCTTTCTCAAGCCCGGACTTCAATGGTAAGTAGATCCTGTCTACAGGGAGGCTCTTAAGGTCTTGGGGACTCCTCCACTTGTACAGATAAGCGGATATAAGGGGGGATGAGCATTCACGGGTAGTTGCCTCCCCGGTAACAGTGCTCTCCAATTGGGAAGCGGCCGTTTCCAACCCGATGGTGTCAACCTTCCGATCCGGATAGCGCATCCTTCGAATTTCAATCAGATCGTCTATCGCCTTTCGACGAATTGCGTTGATTTCCGACAGGGGCACAGAGACATTCTCGCCGATTTCCAAGAAGCTCTCCTTCATGACAAAGGGAGTGCTACCGGTCTTTTCTAGCTGCGCTTTTGCCCTCTCTTCCTCCAAAGGTCTGTTAATGGCAGCCTCTGTTAGAAAGGAGCTTGTAACGTTGACCACATTGCCCTGGGGATCCTTCAAAGTAAAGCGTAACGGTTGCCCGACCAGTGCTATCAAATGCCCTTCCACAGGAACCTTTATTCTAAAACTCCCCTCGAACGTCTGTGCAGCCTGCTTGTTGAGTGCCTTATCGGATATTTTATAGACTGGATCCCCTATGTGGACATTGCCGTCAATGTAGCCTGCGGTAATGACTTCTCCCCCATAGCCCTTTTCGACCTTTTCTCCATTCCTTAGCATTCGGGTAACGAGATTCCCGGGCAGCCCCCTGTTGACGATCTCGATGCCATCTCCCATTGAAAGGTTATCTTCCAGGAGAATATCTACAAATTTCTTACGTTCGTTTCGGCCGGTCACTTTGCCTAAATAGGTTCCCCAGTGCTTTGCCCGTTCCTTTGTAATCAGTTCCCTCCCCGGG
>JBAYOC010000121.1:0-4784 GCA_041678465.1 Anaerovoracaceae bacterium
CTGCTCGATTGGCACATCCTTTAGCCTCAGTGCGTCGATGAGAATGTGCTGAATGCAACAGGGTTTATGTCTGTTTTCATCTCCTGTGGACTTTTTCCAATTGTCGCCGAGTTTGGCCCGCAGATTTCCTTCCAGCTCCCTCAGCGCATCTTTCATCGCCAGCTTTGTGGCCTCCAGAAAGTTGATGCGATCTATGGTGTCATTGTCGATGCAGCCGATGCCGTAGGCGACGGCTACCTCTTTGATTTGTTCGTAAAGCTCTTCGCGTTTCTTAGGAGACAATTTCTTCGAATCATCCACTCCCAATATACTGAAATCCTTCGGCAGCACTACCGCCACAGATACTACCGGGCCGGCCAGAGGGCCCCTGCCCACTTCGTCGACACCTGCTATGTATTGAATGCCCTTTTCATAAAGGGCATTTTCGTATTCTTTCATTTTAATAAGCTTCTCTTGCAGAAGCTTCTGCCGTTCTTCTTTCTTCATTGTTCCAAATGCTCCAACGTGATCCTTCCGATTAGCCCACCGCGAAATTCATCCAATACGGTCCGGCCTGTGCGTTCATAGTCGATGCGTTTTCCCGGCAAGATAAACCCACGCTTTTTTGCGATTGACTCCATGGTATTCAAAGGCGTCTCTTCCAAAGTATCCAGCTTGTATCTCTCTATGAGCAAGTTGGGGTAGTTCTCGGAAAGTACTCCGATCAGCTCTAAGGCAAGGGTAGCAATATCCATGATTTCGTCTTTGATGGAGCCGCAGAAAGCCAAGTCGAGTCCTACTTTGGGGTCCTCGAATTTCGGCCAGAGAATTCCTGGCGTATCCAGCAACTGCATGCCGTTTTCCATGGTAAGCCACTGTTTTCCCCTGGTTACTCCCGGGCGATCTCCAATTTTAGCGCTCTTTTTTCTCGTCAATTTGTTGATCAGGGAAGACTTACCCACATTAGGAACTCCCACAATCATAAGGCGTAAACTCTTGTGCCGAAGGCGATCCCGGTTGCGTTCAGCCTGGATACCCTCCAGTAGCTTAAGCAGCCTCTGCACTCCCGTGCCGGTATTGGCATTCAAGGCCACTGCATAAATGCCCTGTTCTCTGTAATGGTTGATCCACACATCTACCGCTTGCACATCAGCCAGGTCGCTCTTATTAAATGCAATGATCCTAGGTTTTCCTGCCACCAACTCGTCGATGATGGGGTTTCTACTGGAAAGAGGAATTCTGGCATCAACCACCTCTACCACCGCGTCCACCAGTTTTAAGTTTTCCTGTATGAGCTCCCGCGTCTTCTTCATATGGCCGGGATACCAGTTAATGTGTTCTATCATTATTCTTTCTCTCTTATAGATCTTTGAAAAAAGAGGGCCCAACAGGCCCCCTTTGATTAGTGGATTTCTTTGCTCTTAATCTTAGCTGCTTTACCGGTTCTCTTTCTCATGTAATTCAGCTTGGCTCTTCTTACATCGCCGTGTCTAATCACTTCGATTTTATCGATCCTGGGTGAATGAAGCGGGAATGTCTTTTCCACGCCGACACCGGATGCGATTCTTCTCACAGTGAAGGTCTCGCTGAGTCCGCCGTTTTGCTTCTTGAGCACATAGCCTTCGAAGATCTGGACTCTTTCTCTCGTGCCTTCTTTAATCTTGATGTGGACTTTTACCGTGTCTCCTACTCTGATTTTTGGTAGGTCTGTCTTGATATAGTCCTGTTCAATGACTTTCATGATATCCATCGTAGTTCCTCCTCTCCCCAAAGACGTTCTTGGTATCCAAGCGCTCATGCTTTTGCTGAGCTATATCCAGCGGACCGTCCGTAATACACCGTCGTTTATTGTAACATAGACCTTTGCCGGAAGCAAGGATATTTTTACACTTTTCATGCCCTTGGATGGGTATTATCGTAGACATCCTTAATCCGGTTTTTGGAAAAGCTGAGGTAGATTTGCGTCGCAGTCAAATCCTCATGCCCCAGCAGCTCTTGGAGCGTCTTCAAATCTGCTCCGTTTTGCATCATGTGCACCGCGAAGGAGTTCCTCAAGGTCTGCGGGGTGATTTTCATATCAATTTCCGCAATCTTGGCGTTCTCTTTGATAATCTTCCAAATGCCCTGCCGCGTAAGTCGCTCTCCGTTGTAATTCAGAAATAGTGCTTGGGTCTCCGGTTCCTTGTTACGAAGCAGCGAAGGCCTTGACTCGTATATGTAGGATTCCAAAGCGGCTCTGGCGGGCCTGCCAAGGGGAATCACACGGGCCTTCCCAAATTCCTCTTCAATCATGATAAAGCCGATGCGAAGGTTGATGTTGGGCAAGTCGGTTCCTGCGATTTCGCTGACTCTCATGCCCGATGCGTAAAGCACCTCCAGCAGGGCTCTGTCTCTCTGTCCTTTGTTGGAGTCATCCGGTATGGTCAAGAGCTTTTCAACTTCTTCCACGGTTAAAAACTCCACCTTTCGGCGTTCAATCTTCGGCGATTTGATCCCTTCCGTAGGGTCATGTGAGAAAACCTGATCCGATTGCAAATATTGAAAATAAGCGCGGAGCGAGGCTAGCTTTCGATTCACTGTAGCCGCGGATTTTCCTTGATTTTTCAAAAATAATAAGTAGGATACAATCTCAGTTTTGGTTACATCACAAATGTTTATGATACCCTTTTCCTGTAAAAAAACATGGAAGTCCTGAATGTCTCTTCCATAGGCAAGTAATGAATTTTGCGCCAATGATTTTTTCTCTTCCAGATAAGTCTTAAATCTTTCGAGGTAGCTTTCCATATCCTAACCCCTTTTCCCCTGAATGTGTCTTTTAAGTATATCGTAGCCCTTTCCAGTTTACAATAACCTTTTCTCAGTTAGTTCAAAATGCTGTCAAATGATGTACTAACTCTACCACATTGGACATACATTGAATAAGAGAAGGGCTTGCACACTTTTAAGAAAAACAGGAGGCAATTATGAAACGAAAGTCATCCGGTATGGTCACTTCCATAATATACGGCAACTTTCCCCTCATGGTCGTTGTGGTATTTTGTTTCCTGCTAGGTATCTCTTTGGGCACCTTCACAGAGCTGCTTTTATCCGCAGACGCCAAGGAGAGCATGCGCCAGTTCCTAGATTTCCACCTACTCCTGTCCGGGCTCACCGGCGATTTGCTCGGTGATCTGTTTCTGGTGTCTGCTGCTGCCAATTTGAGCTTGTTTTTAATTATTTTGCTATCGGGTTTGACGGTAGTCGGGTTCCCCGCTGCACTGTTGGTGCTGCTCTATAAGGGTGCGGCCCTGGGCTTTTCTGCGGCTCTGTTAATGGATGCCTTTGACGCTAAGGGTGTGCTCATGGTTCTCCTCACGCTGCTCCCGCCAAATTTGATTCTGGCTCCTGCATTGTGCGGTGCTGCAGTTGCCTCTCTTCGGCTGGCTTTCGATCTTTTGTCGGATAGTCCCCTGCAATTGAAAAAGAACCTGGCTCAAAGAGCAGGTCCTTTCATGACTTTTCAGGCGCTTATGGCTATCCTTGTGTTATTAGGCTGCTTTATTGAGTCCTTTATATCCCCTCTCTTGCAGCGGCTATTAGGATAGCTGCAATTGTCTTTCCATCCTCGATTTCTCCGTTCAGAACCATTTCTTTCAATTGGGCAATGTCATATTCTACAACAACTATGGCCTCATTATCGTCATAATTTGTTTTGCCCGGTGTGAGCCCTGTAGCGTAGTAAAGGTGGATGACCTCTTCCGAATAGCCGATGGAAGAATAAAAAGATGTGACGTGCTCCATGTGGGCAGTCGAATATCCCGTCTCCTCTTTGAGCTCACGAACCGCAGCGTCCTGAGGGTCTTCTTCGTCATGATCTATTTTTCCTGCGGGGGCTTCCAGAACCACCTTTTCCGCCGCTTTGCGGAACTGACGGACCAAAACCATCTTCTTATCGTCAGTAATGGCCGCTATGGTAACGCCGCCACGGTGTTCTACAATCTCCCGGTAGGAGGTCTTCTCTCCTATAACCGTGACAAGGTCCTTCCGCAGGTTCAAGATAGCGCCTTCGTAGATCCTCTCGCTGGACAGTGTCTTTTCTTCAAATGTCATACCAATCTCCTACTACAACCAGGGGGACAGACCCCGTGGTTGCTTTTGCCCCCAGGGGGACAGACCTCATCACTAGTTATTTAGTCATTAACGCGGATTTGTCTGCCGCCGACTTCACAGCGTCAATGACAGCGCTCCGAAATCCGTTCTGTTCTAATGATTCCACCGCCTCGATGGTAGCGCCTCCCGGGGAACAGACCCTATCCTTCAGTTCACCCGGATGCAGACCCGTCTGCAGCACCATCTCTGCAGACCCGGCTACTGCCTGGGCTGCAAAGGCATATGCCTGCTTTCGGTTCATGCCCAGAGCCACAGCCCCATCGGCCAGTGCTTCTATAAACATATACACGTATGCAGGCGAACTGCCGGAAACGCCCACAACACAGTCCATGAGCTTTTCCTCTACCTGCTCCGCCTTACCTATTCCGCGGAAAATACGCATCACCATTTCCATCTCTTCATCGCTGACCCATTCATTACGGGTCAAGGCGCTCATTCCTTTTCCGATAAGTGCAGGAGTGTTGGGCATTACCCGAACGACTTTGCAACGGAAGTTACCCTCATCAGGCACGACTCCCGAATTCTCTCTGCACTGCTCAATAACATAATTCAGTGTTACGCCGGCTGCTATGGAAACAATAGTTTTCTTTTCCCAGTCCATTGCTGTTGCCATCTCTTGTAAAACCTTACCGAATGTATCAGGTTTCTCCGCTAAG
>JBAYOC010000122.1:0-4782 GCA_041678465.1 Anaerovoracaceae bacterium
ATCCAATGTCAATATCGTTGCTCCGCGATAGTAGGGAACCCGCCCGGACCGATCCAGTGACAGTGCTAAAGCGCATTGGGGCCTATCCGCTTCTTCCAGTTCACCCAGATAGATGGGCAGGAGAAACTGGATCTCTCCTGTTTCCCTCCAAAACTGGGGCACCGCCAGCTTATAGTTCCGTTCTGCCATCAGTTTTGCACGCAAGATGGCGCTGTCAAAATCCCGCGCGATGCGTGCCAGTAAGGCTGCTTTCTCCTGGGGGTTGTCCTTGCATCTTTGATATTCTTCATCGTATTTGGGTAACCGTTTTCTCTCAACCCCGTCCTCAAAGATATGCATGTCATTGAGCCGAATGGCAAGACGGGCATCGAAGATAACTTCACGATAATCGTTAAAGAACTTGGCAATGCCGGGAATCTTGTACATTTCCCCATCATAAATGCTTGCAATCTCTTTTTCACTTTCCGAATAAGGAAGGACGTTTTCAATCATTTCGTATGTACGGGACCCCAATCCGGGTATATCAATGACGAGTTTCCGCTTGTCTCCGGCAATGATAATCTGGCGAAACAAACGGTTCAGCAGGCCCGAGTTGAAGTAGACCTTACCATTAACTTCGTCTACCTTTAAAGGCGTTCCCGGCTCTGATGTTTTATCTTCATCCATCAAGTGGTACAGGGTGTGCGTAATATAAGAGCGAAGGATTCCATAGGGAGGACTGTTCTCAGTAGAGGCAGTCCATTCTTCTTCCATAGCCATTTCTGCCAGCTGCTGTAGGAAAGCGTTGCCCTCACCTACATTATTAAAGAGCATACTCCCTAAATGGTAGTGGCTCTGGTCTAGGATCCGCTCCAGCAACTCGCTTTCTGTAACAGCCACCAGATTGAACCAGTCTCTTGCTGCATTGGGATTGAAGTTCTGTTCCATAAGGAGCCAAATGGACTCACCGGATTGATCCTTGTATCCGCTGGGGAAGTAGGAAATGGCATTATCTCTGGCATCGCTGTAAACCCCCAAGCTGCCTTCCTCCTGCGCTTTACCGAAGGCATTCTGTAGTTCTCCCTCCCACTGCAAGGCAGTATAGTTCTCACCTGTCATACTGTTTAAAACTCGGGTTATGTTCTGGTAATCTCTAATTTGGGAGTAGTTATTTAATGAACCGGCCTTTACCTTCCAGACTGCAAGGATTTGCTCTTTCGTTCCTATCTCCACGCCGTGGAATCTGGCATCAAGACCGCAACCGGGGTTTTGTGTTGCAAAGCCACCGTATATCTTGTCCCCATTGTCTGCACACGCATAACCGGTATCAATCATTATGTATACGATATCGCGAGAATCGGGATCTACAGGCTTCAGGTTTTTGTCCCAGCAGCTACACGTTTCCATCCTGTTTGCCCACTGTTCTCCCACGTAGATTCCCAGTACTTCGTAATCAATATTTTCTCCATATAATTTTCGAATGTCCGCGGCATAGCTCGTTCTGTTTTCAACATATCCAATCGCAAAAAAACCACTTTTACCGTTTGTTGTCATATTCAGGCTCCTCTTTCTGCTTAATCTACTCTATTGTAACGTCCGCCCTCCATAAAGGACCGGATGGAATCACATACGCCTTTCATAACTCTCTGCCTGGCCTCTACACTTCCGTAGGCGATGTGGGGTGTGATGAAAACTCTATTTGGATCCTTCAGTTTGAGCAATGGGTTGGTGACCTCTATTGGCTCTTTCTCCAGAACATCCAGGCCCGCCGCAGAAATAACCCCCTCGTTCAAAGCTTCTGCCAGATCCGCCTCATTCACGATGCCGCCTCTTCCCAGGTTGAGGAGTATGGCTGTTTTCTTCATCTTCTTAAGTTCATTCATGGTGATGAGATTATATGTGAGTGAACTGAAGGGTGCATGGATGGACAAGATGTCGGAGGCCTCAAGCAGTTCGTCCAATGCAACCTGCCTGTAAGTCTCCTCTTTGCGCACATTGCCGGTTACGGAATACCATATTACCTTGCACCCAAAGCTTTCCGCATATTTGGCCACTCTCCTGCCAATATCGCCAAGGCCGATGACTCCCCATGTTTTGCCCTCTAATTCGTAGAACTCGTGCTCCGAATAATGTTCCGGAACTTCCGAGGAATACTGTCCGGACTTTATAAAATCATCGTAGTATCTGCAATGATATTGGAGATAAAAGAACATGGCAAAAGTGAATTGCGCAACGCTGTTCCCTGCATATCCCGGAACATTTGTTACCGCGATCCCTTGTTCTCTACAGTAATCCACATCTATGTTGTCATAGCCGGTTCCTGTTTGGCAGATGAGTTTGAGCCCGGCTAAATCCTTCAGATTTTCCCCATGCAAATTGCTGTCGTTGGTAACGATGACAGAAACATCCGGGTGTTCCCGGGATAACACTTGGCTGATATCATCATCCGGAATCCCGTCGTAGATTTTAACCCTTCCCAGTTCTTCTAAACCGGATACGTTTACGTCAAACCCCAGTGTTTTTATATCCGTAAATACTATTTTCATAAGTGCCCCCTTAGCATTATAGCAACAACTATCCCGGGAAACAACAAAAGGCTCCCGAAAATTCAGAAGCCCTATATAATGCATTTTAATTATCGATTACAACTCGTCAAAGTTATCTAGAGCAGCTTCCATACCCATAATACTATTTACAGGTAAGGAGAAGCAACTTCCCATAGCTTCCGTATTTAATCCCGTCGCTGTTATAATGCTATCCATAATCGCCAGCCTCTTTTCCTGGGGAGCTAGTATCATGACCAGGTCCTTTTCCGGCTGAACGGTGATGCCAAGATATTTTGCCGCCTCTTTCGAACCTAAGCTACGGGCGTGGACCAATGTTCCTCCGTTGGCACCTGCATCCTTTGCCGCCTCCATAACCTTTTCGAAGTGTCCGCTGTTTACAACAGCCATGATCAACTGATACGGTTTCTTTGCTGTTACGTTCATATCCTCACTTCCTATCTCTATATTCTCATTCACTTTTCTACAAATTTCAGATAACACTCCGCTTATACTGCTCAGGCTAACGGTAAAAACAATCCCTGTTCCCGGTCTGCTAAGATCAATCTCCTCGTTTAGCTTGTTCATAATAAAGTTCGACATTTTATTAGTATTAATACTGATTGAAACTATCTTCATTGGCCCGCCGTAACCTAACATCTCATAGATTCTGGACTTGGCTGTACCGTGGCCATAGGTCAACAGGGCAAAGGGAATCTTGTTGTCTTCATATAAATCTATCAGAACATCATCCAGCTCTTTATCCATTATTGTAATCAGCGCTTCCAGTCTAAGCTCCGAACTATCTAACATCATGTCCTCCGTTTCTTCGTTCACATGTAGTTATTGGTTGATATTATACAGCATGGTTTTTTTTAAGTCCACGTTTTTCCATATTTCCCATAGCCATTCCTTCTATTTATCTATTGGCTCTGAGTCGAGCTCGATAATCGTATCCTTCTCAACGATAAGCTCGGCTCTGCTGGCTGCAGCCTTAGATTTGATCGCATAGACCAGACCGAACAGCTGGAGGGTAATAACCGGCATCATGGCTACCAGTGTAACGATACCAAATGCGCTGACATAGACATTCCCTCCCACCCCATCGCAAGCCCCTATGGCAAAGGGAAGCATGAAGGTTGCCGCCAATGGCCCGGAGGCGACAGCTCCGGAGTCAAATGCTATTGAAGTAAAGAGTCGCGGAACAAAAAAAGTGAGTATGAGCGCAAATGCATAGCCCGGGATGACAAAATAGAGAATCGATAATCCGGTTATCACACGCACCATGGCAAGGCCAACGGATACGGCAACACCAACGGATAGGCCGATCCCCATGGCTTTTGCAGAAATTGCACCCGCTGTGATTTCCTCAACCTGTCTCTTTAGAACAAAAACCGCCGGTTCTGCCGCTACTACAAAGTAACCGATGGCCATGCCCACAATAATCAAAATCCAGGGGCTGCTGCTCTCTACTAAGACGTTTCCCAGCTGGTAACCCGCCGGCATAAAGCCGACGTTTACGCTAATCAGAAACAATACCAGGCCCATATAGGTGTAAATGGTTCCGGAGCTGATTTGGAGTATGGTCTCCTTCGCCAGCCGTAATTTAACAATCTGAAAGATAGCAAAGAGGAAGAGCATGGGAAACAAAGCTACAGCAATTTGTTTAAAATACTCAAAGAAGTTGGAGTTATATAACGAGGCGATATCCCGCATGGATTGAATCTCAGGAATGGTAATTGCACTCCCTCCGGAGGGCTCGTAAAACATACCCAGGATCAAAACGGTAATAATCGGGCCTACGAGACAGATGGAAACGAGGCCAAAGCTATCCTCCTCTGTTGTTTTATCCCCACGAATGGATGCCAGACCCAGCCCGAGTGCCATTACAAAAGGAACTACAATTGGTCCTGTTATCACTGCTCCCGATTCCAAGGCCACAGATACAAATTCTTTTCCTGTAAATGTTGAGAGTATGAATACAAGGGCATAACAGCCAATTAATATAAAAGAGAGTGGTAATTGAAATAAAATCCTCAAAAAAGCGCCTACAAGCGACAGTCCCACTCCTATAGAAACTGTGATGATGATGGTGGAGTTCGGCACGCCGTTTATCTGTCCCGCCAGAACCAGCAAATCCGGCTCTGCCATGCTGATGAAGATGCCTATCATAAATGTTAAAATGATTATAAAGGGTAATTTTCTGGTTTTCACCATGGTGGAGCCGATATGCTCTCCAATGGGAATCAGGGATACGTCC
>JBAYOC010000123.1:0-4758 GCA_041678465.1 Anaerovoracaceae bacterium
CCAAGAATTTCAGTGGAGATGCTGTTCTGCGTTTCATCGCCGGTCTTGGAGGGAGCCTGGTCAATGTGGTGTTGGGAATGGTTGTGTCCATCTATTTGATTAAAGACAAGGACTTTTTCAAGCGCCTTTGGCGGAAAACACTTCATGTACTCTTTCCCATGAAGCACGGCGCAAGGATCAACGACGTGCTGAATGACATGGATATGGTTTTCTCAAAATTCCTTCGCGGTCAGCTGTTGGATGCCTTGATTGTTGCCATAATTACCTCTATTATTTTGACGATAATCCGACTGGATTTCGCAGTGTTGCTCGGCTGCTTTGCCGGCATCACGAATATAATCCCCTATTTTGGCCCCGTCTTTGGAGCCATTCCCGCCGTTATCGTAGCTCTGTTTACCGGCGGCCTTTCCAAGGCAATCATAACGTTAATTGCCTTTGTAATCATCCAGCAAATCGACGGAAACCTGATCTATCCTAAAGTGGTAGGCTCCAGTACTGGTCTCCACCCCGTATTTGTTCTTTTGGCTGTAACCTTCGGTGGCTATTTCTGGGGTCTTTTGGGTATGGTGCTGGCCGTGCCAATTGTAGCCTTCATCAAGCTCTTCATCCTGCGCAAGGCAGGAGAACTGGAATAGGATAAGCGGAAATCGTAGTACCGCTGCTACCCTCCATGGCTTCCACTGCTTTGTACAGGGACGCGATGACGGCTTTCTTTCCCGGATTCTTCTTTGCAAACTTGACGGCAGCTTGGATCTTTGGAAGCATGCTTCCCGCTGCAAAGTGCCCTTCTGCTATAAATTGTTCCGCTTCTTCCACTGTAATGGTATCCAGCTCCTGCTGATTTGGTTTATTGTAATGGATGGCTGCCTTGTCTACCTCTGTGAGGATCAACAGTGCATCCGCTTCTACTTGGTCTGCCAGTAGCTCGGCTGCGAAATCCTTGTCTATAACGGCAGCTACACCCTCTAGAGAGCCGTCCGGCAGTTCGATTACAGGGACACCCCCACCGCCGGCGGTGATGACGACAGTGGAATCCCAGAGCCCCTTCACCGTATCGATTTCCACGATCTCCAGGGGTGTCGGAGAAGCTACCACACGGCGCCAGCCTCTTCCGGAGTCCTCTTTCATCGCAAACCCTTTTTCTTCGGTCAGTGCCTTAGCCTCTTCCTCTGTGTAAAAGGAGCCTATTGGTTTTGTGGGGTTTTGAAATCCGGGATCACTCTCGTCTACCACCACCTGTGTCACAAGGGAAACTACAGGAATATTCATATTCTGTTTCTTAAGAGCGGCCTTAAGCGCCTGCTGAATATGATACCCGATATAGCCCTGGCTCATGGCCCCACACACATCAAAGGGCATGGTAGGCGTAACGCCATTTGCCGCTTCCTGAGCTTGAAGGATTTTCCCCACCTGAGGGCCGTTGCCGTGGACAATTGCAACTTGATAACCTGCCTCAATCAACTGAACGATGTACTCACAGGTTTTTTTGACAACTGATAATTGGGATTCGGCTGTGCCTTCTCCCTTTCCGTCCTGAAGGGCATTCCCTCCCAGAGCGATTACAATTTTCTTTTTTTTATTCTGCATATCTACCCCGCCTATACTGATTATATTGTTGCTATTAAGATTGCCTTTGCAGTGTGCATGCGATTCTCTGTTTCCGCGAAGACGATGGAGTAACGGCTCCTGAATACTTCGTCTTCTACTTCTCTTATATCGATACCTTTTGCAATCCATTTTTTGGCCGTGTCGGTTTCAAAATCATGGAAAGCCGGCAGACAGTGCATGAACAGGATGTCAGGATTTCCGGTGGCTTTGAGCATATCCATGGTTACCTTATAGGGAGCCAGCATTTTAGCTCTTTCCGGAATCAATGCTTCTTCTCCCATGGAGGCCCATACATCCGTATACACCGCGTCAGCTCCTTCTAAGCAGCCCGGCGTATGGCTGATCTCGATTATGGCTCCCGTTTGGGCGGCAATTTCATTGGCTGTTGCCAGCACTTCTTCGTCCACCGTTAGTTCTTCCGGACCGTAGGCCACAAAATGCATGCCCATTTTGGCACAGCCGTACATCCAGGCATAGCTCATATTGTTCCTGATGTCACCGCAGAACACAATTTTAATTTCGTCGAGTGGTTTTTTCGCGTGTTCTTCCAGGGTCATTAAGTCGGCTAAAATTTGAGTAGGATGATCCATATTGGTAAGACCGTTCCACACCGGGATTCCCGAATGCTTTGCAAGACATTCAACAACCTCCTGATCGTAACCCCTGTACTCAATGCCATCAAAGAATCTGCCTAGCACCTTTGCGCTGTCTTCCATAGACTCCTTGATGTTCATTTGGGAACTCTTAGAGTCTAAAAATGTTGCGCGCCCGCCTTCATCGGCACAAGCTACTTCAAAGGCACACCTGGTTCTTGTGGAGGTCTTCTCAAAAAGAAGTACGATATGTTTACCCTTCAGTAAGTTGCCGCTAGTGCCCGCTCTTTTCTTTGATTTTAAATCGTGGGAAAGGTCCAGTATGTAACGGATTTCCTCTGGGGTGTAATCTTTGAGTGTTAATAAACTCCTACCTTTTAAATTAAGTGCCATATTCCTTACCTCTCTTCTGTTAGATCAAATCGCAGGTGCCATATAGCTACCCCAATGCGATAACAAATCACCATCAACGACTGCCCTACCCTGTTCGCAATTACATATTAATTTATTGTTTTAACCTTACGTTTTCAATTGCTCCAAAGTTTGTTCCGTAAAGCAACGATGGATTTATCTGTACTTATCGCATAATTATACATTATCCTGTATAATTATCAACCCCTAAATTCAAAAAACCAAAAATATTTTTATACCTTGTCCTTGTCGCGGAGGCATAGCGGCATATAAAAACCACCCTCAAGGTTAGGCGGGGGTTCATAGGGACAAAAAGTGAACCGAGTATAAATCCCTTCTGTTTTACCTATGCAGTCAGATCTGCTTCAGAGATATCCATAAACTCATATTCCTCAAGCACTTCTTCTGTCTCGCAGGCTTGCTCCACGGGCGTGTCCATCAGCCCGATGTCTCGGTAGTAAATGCAAATCTCCTGTTCGGCGGTGCGGGAGTATTTCTGAGACTTCTCACCCACCACGATCTTCCCAATGAACAGCCGCAGAATTTCCGGTGTGAGCTCGGTGATGTCGCTGTACCGCTTGGCCTTGTCAATAAACTGTGCCACATTGGTCAGGGAATTTCGAAGCTGCTCCAATCGTTCCTCCAACTTCGGGGGCTTCTCCCGCAGCTGCGCCTGTTCGGTAGTGTATTCCGAGGAGAGCAGTCGGAAGTGATCGTTGGGAATACGGCCAAGTACATTGTCCTCATAAAGCCTTTTGAACAGTGCTGTCAGCTCGCTGTCCCGCCGTTTCAGGATGTCGATCTCCCGCTGGATGCGGACAATCTCCTGCCGGGTTTCGGCGGAATTCTTGCGGGTGATGTGCTCGACAAAGAGCTTTTCCTTCTGCCGGGCATAGTGTGTTACCCGTTTGAGGTCGTCCAGAATGATTGCCTTGAGCTGGGTTTCCCGGATGTAGTGAGAGCTGCATTCCTCTTTGCCGCGCCTTTTGTAGGTGGAGCACATGAAGTTATTCTGTGTTTCCTTCATCGTGTGCGCTCGGTGCAGCACCAAGATGCCGTCGCAGTCGGCGCAGAAGACTGAGCCGGAGAACAGGTTCGGAGTATCCATCTGCTTGGGCGGGCGTTTCTTGTGCTTTCGGATATCCTGAACGATGTCCCACAGCTCCTGCGAAATGAGCGGTTCGTGAGTGTTTTCAAACTTTAGCCATTCAGATTCCGGGCGCTCGATCTGCTTCTTGTTCTTGTAAGATATGGTAGTGTAGCGCATATTAATGGTGTGCCCAAGATAGGAAACATCACTGAGAATATTGGCTATAGTCGTGCCGCTCCAGTTATACGGCCTCTCTGTATCCAAATTTACTAATGCCACGCCGGTCTGCTGATAGTAGTAATTGGTGGGTGTCAGTACCTGCTCCGTTTTCAACTGCTTGGCAATCTGGCTGGGTCCTCTGCCCTCGGCGCAGAGGCGGAAAATATGCCGCACAATGTCTGCGGCCGGTTCATCGGGGACAATCTGCTTTGGGTTATCCTCGCTTTTTCTATAGCCGTAGGGCGGCCTTGTGGCGATGCGTTCCCCGCGTTCCGCCTGTGCTTTCTTTACTGACCGGATTTTCCGGCTGGTGTCCTTGGAGTAGAAGTCGTTGAACAAGTTTTTGAAGGGAGCGAAATCGTTATCACCGTAGAGGCTGTCTACACCGTCATTGACCGCAATGAAGCGGATGCCCATGCTGGGGAAAATAAGCTCCGTGTACTGTCCCACCTGCAGGTAATCCCGCCCCAGTCGGGACATGTCCTTGACGATGATGGTTGCAACCTCACCATTTTCCGCAAGCTGCATAACCTCATTCCATGCCGGACGGTTGAAATTGGTACCCGAGTAGCCATCATCATACAAAAACTTAGTATTAGTAAAGCCGTTATCCTCTGCATATTTCTCCATCATCATACGCTGATTCTGGATGCTGTTGGATTCCCCCTCGCGCTCATCTTCCTGACTGAGCCTGCCATATAAAATTGTATATTGTTCTTGGCTTGCCATCTTAAAAATCCTCCTTTTCTGCGGCAAACCGAATACGGTATTACACAGCATACTGTAACGGTTGCCACAAGTCTACTGATTTCAGGCAGTCTGCGCATCCTTTTCAAG
>JBAYOC010000124.1:0-4758 GCA_041678465.1 Anaerovoracaceae bacterium
AAATAGATAATGTGGTACCAGAGAGGGGCGTTTAGCTCCTCTCTGATACTGCAAATAATCTAGAGGAGGACGCCGTGAACAAACTAGAAAATACGAAGTTTTGGCTGGCGCTTGAGAAATTGCTGCGATTTGGATTAATAGTATGTGGAGTTGCAGTAGTTGTGATTACTTTCGCGGCAACCGTGACGCGGGCAATAAGTATTGATTTCAGGGGTTATGAAGAGTTTCTGGTAGCATTTGCTATCTGGCTATATATGTTTGGGACAGCCAATGGAAGCTTCGAACAGAGCCATATAACTGCAGATCTCTTGAGAATATTGATGAAAGAAGGATTAAAGAAAGACATCATTGGGCTGATTAGAAATATATTGACCCTTGTACTGGGGTTCCTGTTTTTGACTTGGGCAATTGAGCTGGTTCAGTGGACAATCATAATGGGTACAAAAACTCCCACCTGGAGGATCCCTATGACCGTTTCTCAATCAGCCATGCTTTTCGGACTGGCTGTTGCAACTTTCTATAACAGTGTCTATCTCTATAACGAAATCAAGGGCTTTGTTATAAAATACGGCAAGAAAAAGAACACCGGCATTTCGGGACCGGGTACAGAAGGGGAGGTGTAGTATATGGCTATCATCATTGCTATTGCGGTATTAATTGTCGTGCTTTTACTGGGGGTTCCCATACCTTTTGCATTTTTCGCATCCTCTCTTTCCCTGGTATGGCTTGGTAATTATGATTATACTTTTCTTCTTCCCTATGGTTACGCCCAGGTCAGTTCCCTGATACTGATTGCCATACCTTTGTTCGTCCTGGCAGGGGAACTCATGGAGAGAAGCGGGATTGGTGAAAGCCTGATTAATTTTGTAGATGTGTTCATAGGAAGAGTCAAAGGAGGACTTGGGGCTGTAATGGTCGTTTCCTGCGGCCTATTCGGAGCTATTTCCGGAAGCGGCTTTGCCACACTTTCTGCCATCGGTGCCATTATGCTTCCAAGGATGGAAGCGGCAGGCTATCCTCGAGGTGTCTCCACAGCGCTGATTTCCAGTGCATCCCTACTGGGGCTCTTGATCCCGCCAAGTCTCAATCAGATTCTCTATGCCTTTGTAGGAGGCCAATCTGTTTTAGCCTGCTTCCTGGCCACTGTCGGCCCCGGGGTTCTTCTTATCATACTGCTCAGTTCTGTAAACTTCTGGTTGCTGAGGAAAAACAAAGATATCAGGTTATCCGACAAGATACCAAAGGGAGATTATGCGAAAACTCTGGGTAAGAGAACCGGACGTGCCATTCCTGCAATGATCGCTCCGATCATTATTCTAGGTGGCATATACGGTGGGTTCATGACGCCCACTGAAGCAGCGGCTGTTTCCGTTGTCTATACCATTCCCGTAGGCATCTGGATATACAAAGGCCTGGACAGGAACAGTTTCAAGCAAAGCCTGGTAAAGGCGGGAACTACTGCAGGAGTGATAATGATCATGCTCCTGTCTGTCATGATGCTGTCCAGGTTATATGTGATGGAAAACCTTCCTCAACTGATCCTGGGCGTTATGACTTCGGTATCCAGCAATCCTTTAGTTTTGACATTGATGCTAAATCTGTTCCTTATCCTAATTGGCATGCTGATGGACGACACCAGCGCCATACTTCTGACCACGCCAATACTCTTGCCGGTGGCCATGGAGATAGGCATTAATCCCGTTCATTTCTCGGCAATAGTGGGAGTGAACTTAGGTCTTGGCGGAGTGACCCCGCCTACGGCTCCTTTCTTATATTTGGGCTCCAGGATAGGCAACACACCCGTAAATGAGATGCTGGGACCTACCATGTACTTCATAGCATTTGCCTGGATTCCTACCTTAGTTATTACTACCTATTTTCCGGGGCTGTCCTTGTTTCTTCCCAGACTGCTGGGATATGTCTAAACCGGGAGGCCGGATCGAAGGTGGAAGCAAAAGAACCGTCCCCGCGCTTCCGTGTTTGCTTTTACCCTTTCGGTATGATAATATTTTTAACAATATAGCACTGCAGTCAGTTCACTGACGGAAACGGATAATATGAAACCGACACAACTACTCTATATGAATACAACAGCACTGGCATTTTTGGGAGATGCGGTCTACGAAACCTATGTACGTAACCATCTCATTCAAACCATGCAGGCGGATGCGGACAAGCTTCATAGGACTGCGGTGAAATATGTGCGGGCGGAGGCTCAGGCCGGGGCTATGAAAGAGCTTCTTTCCAGCCTTTCAGAAGAGGAACTTGGCCTCGTGAAACGGGCCAGAAACAAGAAGATATCCACCAAACCGAAAAACGCCGACCCCGTACTTTATAAGTGGGCAACGGCATTTGAAGCACTTATAGGGTATTTATATCTCTCCGATAACCGGACGAGGATGGAAGAAATTATTACTGCAACAATGGAAAGTGTGAAACACAGCAATGGCCAAAAAACAAATTCGAAATAAGTTCCGTGACAGGTTCGCAGATTATTATCTGATGAACCGGGAGGTTACAAAAGAAGCGGACGAAAGATACAAGAAGGAAAGGGAAGCCGGGGAAAAGAGAGCATGGACACGAAGCGAAAAGATTATGCTTGCTATCACCCTTATGGCCCTAGTCCTGCTGGCAGTTAAATACATTATTCTGTGATGGAAAGGAGCTGACATCTTGAGCCGTGCAGACGAAATATTTGCAACAATGTGTAGAGATATAATAGAAAATGGTTCTTCTTCGGAAGGGCAGGTGATTCGCGCCAAATGGGAGGACGGAACTCCTGCCCATACGGTTAAGCGATTCGGTGTTGTGAATCGGTATGATTTAAGTGAGGAGTTTCCCGCCCTTACTCTACGGCCGACAGCTATCAAATCGGCCACGGATGAGCTGCTGTGGATCTGGCAGAAGAAGTCCAACTCAATCAAGGATCTTAACAGCCGGATTTGGGATGCCTGGGCCGACGAAGAAGGGACGATTGGGAAGGCCTATGGCTACCAGCTTTCCGTTAAACACAAGTATCTGGAAGGGGAAATGGATCAGGTTGACAGAGTGATCTATGATCTTAGGCACAACCCTTATAGCCGAAGAATCATGACAAATCTCTATAATTTTGAGGACCTTCATGAAATGGCGCTCTATCCCTGCGCCTACAGCATGACATTCAACGTAACGGAAAATAAATTAAACGCGATCCTGAATCAAAGGTCCCAGGATGTTTTGGTGGCAAACAACTGGAATGTAGTGCAGTATTCCATACTGGTAATGATGCTTGCCCAAGTCAGTGGGCTTGTGCCCGGAGAGTTTGTCCATGTGATTGCAGATGCACACATTTATGACAGGCACATTCCTTTAGTTGAGGATATGCTTGGAAGATCCCCATATCCGGCCCCAAAGGTACATCTTGATCCGGAAATCAAGGACCTTTACGACTTCAGACCCGAGCACGTGATCGTGGAAGAGTATCAGACGAATCCACAAATCAAAAACATTCCTGTGGCTGTCTAAAGACACAGTGTCCACAACAAGGAGAAACTATGAAAGCTATTGTGGCAGTAGACCGGAACTGGGCAATCGGAAAGGACAATTCCCTCCTCGCCCATCTGCCCGGTGATCTGAAATATTTTAAGGAAAAAACGGTGGGCAAAGCGGTGGCCATGGGGCGCCAGACTCTTGAATCCTTTCCGGGCGGCAAACCCCTGCCTGACCGCACCAACATCGTGTTGACGACCAAAGAGGACTATTCTGCCACCTGCGAAATCTGCTGCTCCACAGAGGAGCTTTTCCAATGCCTGGAGGGCTACGATCCGGAAGATGTGTTTATAATCGGAGGGGAACAGGTCTATAGAGAGTTCCTTCCATATTGCGATAAAGTTTATGTCACAAAAATCCATGCTGTTTTTCCGGCTGACAAGTATTTCCCCAATTTGGATGAAGACCCGGAGTGGCAATTAGTCTATGAGAGCGAACCCGTGACAGAGAAGGGGCTGACATACCGCTTCACGGAATATGTAAGGCGATAACCCTATTAGGCAATATTAAAATGTGCAAAAGTTGCGGCTGCGGTCAACTCCTGTAGCAGGTCAACCCCTAATTCGCAGCAAAGTGAGCAAAAAATCAAGTTGTACGTAAATTGTAGGTAAATCTGCCTCTGGATGTGCAAAAAAATAAGTTGTACGTATGGCGGAGAAGAAATATCCCAATAAATCAACGTACAACTCTATAACTTGCACAGAAACGGGCAATCAGATAAACAAATCGACGTACAACTTAGAAATTTGAACAGCAGTACCCATCGCGGAGGGATAGGAGGAACCCCATCCCTCAGATATCAGTTATAAAAGGTGTCTAAGAAAGAGGAGAAGGATATTTGAGCAATATATTGTTTGGCAGAAATCCCGTACTGGAAGCGCTGAAGAGCGGCCGGGAAATTGAAAAGCTAGTGATGCAAAAGGGCGGGGAAGGTTCCGCAAAAAGATTGAAGCAATAGCCAGAGATAAAAAAATCCCGATTCAATATGCGGATAAAGCAGCGTTGGACCGGATTGCAGCACAAGCGTCGGAAGGCGGCAATCACCAGGGAGTGGCTGCTTATGTGTCTGCTCATCGCTACTATGAAGTGGAAGACCTTTTGGATCGTGTGGCAGAGAGAGGAGAGGATCCTTTCCTGATCCTGCTTGATGGCATAGAGGATCCGCATAACCTGGGAGCCATCATCCGGACTGCAGATGGAGCGGGTGTCCATGGCATCATTATACCGAAA
>JBAYOC010000125.1:0-4738 GCA_041678465.1 Anaerovoracaceae bacterium
GCATCCTGACCCTGTGCCGGGCGACGTGCATCCTGACCCTGTGCCGGGCGACGTGCATCCTGGCCCTGTGCGGGACGACGGCCATCCTGGCCCTGTGCCGGGCGACGACCATCCTGACCTTGTGCCGGCCGGCGTGAATCCTGGCCCTGTGCCGGACGACGTGAATCCCGGGGAGTCCTTCCTTCCGCGGCTTCCTTTGCGGCTTTCTCAGCGGCAGCCTTAGCAGCCTTTTCAGCAGCAACTTTTTTTGCGGCAGCTTCTTCAGCGGCTATTTCCGTGGCTCTCTTCTTTATTACCAATCCTCTTGGAACAACAGGCATTTCTTCAACTGTTGCAGGCTTTTCTTCGACTGCTGTTGTTGGCTCTTTCGCCGGTTCTTTAATAGGTTCTTTCTTTGCCTTCGCTTCAATCTTAGGTGATGTCGTTTCTTTCTTGGGGTCCGGTTCTGTCATGTTTACTTCCTTTTTAGGTAATTTCGTTTCTGTCACAGGTGGCGCAGCCCCTTCTCTTTCATCTTTTTCCTTCATATCCTGAAGGGAAGCTGCTTTGGGCATAGGAATACCTGCAGGGGGTTGTACCGATGCAGATTTTGGCAATGGTACGCCGGCGGGCGGTTGTGCACTCATCGGGGTTTTTGATTGAACTGTTTCCTTGAACGGATCCGTGGCTCTCCGCGTCGAAGACTTGGGCTCAGCTTTTGTCTTTGTTGCCGGCTTATCCCGTGTCATCCTCGTAGCCACCGTTGCAGGTTTTACAGCTACCTTTACATCCTTGTCCTTGTCTCCCGACTTGCTTTTCGGAGGTGCTTTTACAATCTTTGTCTCTGTGGTCTTGGTTCTGTTATGCAAGACCATATTTGTAATTGCCTTCGCATCAATTTCCGATATGACACTATTGTGGCTTTTCGCTACAATTCCCATACCGTTGATTTTTTCAAGCAACTCTTTGCTTTCCATTTCAAGTTCTTTTGCAATCTCATATACTTTTTTCGACATAAGCACACCTCACTCTTCTTTCTTTCCGTTCCGCCCGTATCTATCTATTTCTTCCAAAATTGCTTTCGCAAGATTCTTGTCTGTGACTCCGTATACTCCACGGTCAATCTCTCCCGTCATCTCCTGCATGGCTTCCATCGTACCGTAAATGCGGAATTGAACATTACAGGACTCTGCTAAAGCTTGGAATTTGTTTTTGGTATTCTCGCTAAGATCGGCGGTCAGAACCAAAAGGTGTATTTTCCTCCGCTCGATTCCATAAATACAGGAATTATATCCTGACACCAGGTTTCTGGACCTCTTGGCAAATCCTAGATAACTATGAATTTTTTCTCTCATAAACAGACAATTCCTCAAATATTCTATCAAGTTCCGATGGATCGACATCCTGTTCAAGTCCCCGGTTGATGGCTCGTTTCTTCTTTGCCTTGGCAATGCATTCACTCTCAGGACAAAGGTATACGCCCCTGCCGTTGGCTTTTCCCGAAAGATCCAGGACTAATCGGCCTTCACCGGTGGATACAATCCTTACTAACTCTTTTTTGGGTTTCGATTCCATACAACCGACACAGCGTCGCATAGGAATTTTCTTTGTCTTCATAGGACGCCCTCCTATTGGGTTATTCCTGAGCCCTCATCTTCCACAGGCACATCCTCTGTCAAGTCTTCTAATGCCACATCCTCTACCGGCTCTTCTTCCACGTAATCATCCTCATAATTAATCAGGAGATCCTCCTCGTCGAAGTCGTCATCATACTCCGGGAAGTACTGTGTGTGGCTCTTTATATCAATTTTCCAGCCACATAGCTTGGCGGCAAGCCGGACGTTCTGTCCTTCCTTACCGATGGCAAGGGAAAGCTGATAATCCGGCACTATCACTGTAGCCGATTTTTCATCTTCATGAATAAACACCTTCTCCACTTTAGCCGGAGAAAGGGCGCTGCTGATCATTTCCTCGGGATTATCGCTCCAATTGATGATGTCAATCTTTTCGTCAAAGAGCTCATCCACGACTGCTTGCACGCGGATGCCCCTGGCGCCTACACAAGCCCCTACGGGATCAACGTTCTCATCTTCTGTATATACGGCAATCTTAGTCCTGGAACCGGCTTCTCTTGCAATGCTCTTAATTTCTACTACGCCGTCTTGGATTTCAGGCACTTCAAGTTCAAACAAACGCTTGACCAGACCCGGGTGAGATCTGGATAAATAGACCTGGGGTCCTTTTGTAGTCTTCTTTACATCCATAATATATACTTTTATACGGCTGTTTACAATGTAACGTTCTCCCCTTACCTGCTCATTGATCGGTAAGATGCCTTCTGTTCTTCCTATATTTACAAAGACAGTCTCATTGCTGATCCTGTGAATAACGCCTGTAACAATTTCGCTCTGGCGATTGATATAGTCCTCATAGACCATCCCTCTTTCCGCTTCACGAATTCTCTGCACTACTACCTGCTTTGCGGTTTGCGCAGCAATTCTTCCGAAGTCTTTAGGGGTGACCCGGTACTCGATTACATCGCCCAGTTCATATTCCGGATCGATAGATCTCGCTTCCTCCAAAGACACCTCAGCGAAAGGGTCTGTAGCTTCTTCCACAACATCTTTTCTCATAAAAACATCGATATCTCCCTGCTCACGGTCTATATTGACCCTGACGTTCTGAGAGGTACCGTAATTCTTTTTGTAGGCAGATACCAATGCGGATTCGATGGCCTCGATAAGCAGATCTTTGGATATTTCTCTTTCCTTTTCCAGTGCATCCATCGCAAAAATAAACTCTTTGTTCATTGTGAACCTGATCCTCCTTTATCAGCTTGCCCAATTTGTATAACAAATTGTTGGCGAACTTATGCGAGGAAATCACAAATCTTTGATTTGTTGATTTCTACCGCTAAAATACTATGGTTAGGTTGGCCTTCGATATTTTTTCACGAGGCAGGCTCATGCTCTGCCCCTTTTCATCTTCTATAATGATACAATCATCGGAATGATCTACCAGCTTCCCTGTAAAAGCTTTTTTGCTATCTATGCTCTTGTAGAGCCGTATGTCTATCAAATGTCCCCTGTAGCGCTTGAAATCTTCCTCCTTCAGAAGGGGGCGATCCATGCCCGGAGACGATACTTCCAAATAATAGTTCTGCTCCACAGGATCTAGTCTATCCAGTCTTTCGCTAAGAAATCGACTTACTTTTTCGCAATCGTCGGTTCCTACATTGCCTGGCCAATCACCGGGCTTCTCCGGTGCCTTTTCAATGAAAACCCTCAGAAACCAATCCTTAAACTCTTTGACGTATTCCACATGATAAAGGCTATATCCTTCCTCTTCCAGGTATGGAGATAACTCTTCCATAACCAAATCGACTACTTTTCTTTTAGCCATGATTTCCCCTGACGATCCTTTCTCCTACCTTCCCCTGAAAAAATGAAGAGTGGGAATGCCCACTCTTTTGCTACTGCCAATAAATTACGATTGTTATCGCAACAATTATATTATCATACGATTCCAATGTTTGCAAGTATTATTCACATATATATTTCTGCTGACAGGCGACACAATAATAGTTCACAATTTGTAAACTCTTCTATTTTGTGAACCGTGCTATTCAGCCTTGTTTTTTGTACCTAAATATTCCTTGACACGCAACTCCTACAATGGTAATATCTTTGTTGCGACGTGCGTTAGTTCGTCGAAAGTGGCGGTGTAGCTTAGTTGGTTAGAGCGTCCGGTTCATACCCGGAAGGTCGGTGGTTCGACTCCACTCGCCGCTACCATTGGTCCGGTAGTTCAGTTGGTTAGAATGCCAGCCTGTCACGCTGGAGGTCGTCGGTTCGAGCCCGATCCGGATCGCCATTTATTTAATATGGTGGGTATAGTCAAGTGGTTAAGACACAGGGTTGTGGCTCCTGCATTCGTGGGTTCGAATCCCATTACCCACCCCATTAAATAACAACGCTGGGGTATCGCCAAGCGGTAAGGCAATGGACTCTGACTCCATCATTCGCAGGTTCGAATCCTGCTACCCTAGCCAGATTTTGGCGACATAGCCAAGTGGTAAGGCAGAGGTCTGCAAAACCTCTATTCCCCAGTTCAAATCTGGGTGTCGCCTCCAAAAAAGAAAACCCTTCAAACTTATTTGTTTGAAGGGTTTTCTTTTCGTCCTTAAATCGTCCATAATGCTTTTCAATTCTTCCTTCACTTTATGGCGCTTTGAAGAGCACATAGGCTGTATAGTCCGCATAGAAATCCTTTGTGTCGATATTTTCCAAAGAGATATGTTGGAAGATAACTTTAATCTCTGCTCCATTTTCGGATTCCACATTAGTCATAGCTTCGGGCGGAAGCACATCTTTCCCCACCGATGTCATATCCTTCATGAGCTCCGCATACTCCAGAAGATTGACCCCGATCAACCGGGTTCCAGACCCGTCCTCTACCGTAATCTCCATATCGCTTCTGCTGATGCGCTTTGCGATCAGATTATAGTCCTTGCCTTCAATCTCAAATGCAAATACCTTTTCATCGTTTATCTCCACGTAGGAACTGATGACCATGGATACATCATAACCGGATATATCCAGCGGCACTTCCGTATCCAGACCGGCATAGAAGAACCTGGGATTCTCACCCTGTTCATAGGCATAATACGGTTCAAAGCCAAAGCTGTCTTTCATGTCCGAATACATGTTGAAGTCATCGGGCAACCAGGATATATATTCTGTAGAGCTGCTACTGTTCA
>JBAYOC010000126.1:0-4719 GCA_041678465.1 Anaerovoracaceae bacterium
CAACTTGACAAGATATTTCGCTCTACCAACTTTACCGATTTCGGTTCATTGCGTTACCTCTACAAATACGTGGAGAACAACGGCGCGATCGACGAATTGAAACAGATGGGGCTGGCAGACGGCGACACCATCCGTATCGGCGACTATGAATTTGATTATATTGACGAATAAGGGGAAATATCTGTATAGTTTTATTTAAACAATCTTTCTGACCGGTCTTGTGACCGGTCTCCGGCTTAAGATGTTCAGAATTTCAAGTAGTATGTGGATATCACAGTCGAAAAAGCCTTTTCTGTGCAAAATTTCAATTAGTATGTAGAATTCTATAAATTAATCACCGATTAATTGAAATTCTGCACTCTCAGCTTAAGAAAATGCATCTTAAAGGTCAACTTTGAATGAGACAACCTTGCCTATGTAGTGAATTTCGCTCATATCCTCGAAGAAATAGGTGTCTTGGGATTTATCATCGGGAATCAATAGGATCTTATCCTTGATGAAATAAATGCGCCTCAGGGTAGGTACTCTGCGGTTATCCGGATAAAAGGCAATGATGTCTCTGTCCTTCAGTAAATCTACTTTGGTGGGCATAATATAGATATAGGCATGGACAGGAATAAAAGGAGACATGGAGGTATCTGCGAGGAATAGATTTATCATTTCTCCATCTGTGTCCGCCTCGGCCGCGTCTCCGCAACCGAGACAGATCTGTCTAACCAGACTCTTTCTCTGCAATGGGTCTTCACTGTTGACATACTCTGAAGAAAGCTCCAGCGCCGCTAAGATATCAAGACCTTTTATGTAATCTTCCATTTCTTTTGTAAATTCTTTATCAGTAGCTTTGCATAGTGATTCAAGCATGACTTTATTTAAGCTGGAGGAAGCCAGCATGTATTCCTTAACAATGGATGGGGCTTTTTCCATATACCCTTGAAAGACCAGGTGTGCCTGCCGGTGGGAACCGCATACCTTTGCGAGAATAAGGGATACCTCTTCACTGGGTGGCGGAAGCTTGCCGTTCTTGAGCTGAGATATATAAGAGGGTGTGATTTTTAGGTTTAGATCTTCACAGCGCTTTGCTATTTGGCGCAATGACAGTTCACTTTCCTTGATAACCGAATCCAACATTTCTGCATACATCATATCTGCCTCCATTGCCACGTTTACTGTCTAATTAACTATATCATTTAGTATATATTGTTGTCAACATAGTTCACAACTACTAGATACAGTGTTTGATTGTGATGTTACAGTTCACACCCAATCTGACTTTATCTGTACAAGCTCCCCCCGCTTGGTGTGAATATTCTAGATAAAAAATGGTGAGAAGTTTTGGGGCAAGAGCCGTGCTCGATCTGTTCAAATTTCTAAGTTGTACGTCGATTTGTTTATGTAATTGTCCATTTCTGTGCAAATTATTGAGTTGTACGTTGATTTATTGGGGTATTTCTTCTCCGTCATACGTACAACTTGATTTTTTGCACATCCAGAGGCGAATTTAGCTGCAATTCACGTACAACTTGATTTTTTGCTCACTTTACTGCGAATTAAGGGTTGAACTACTACAGGAGTTGACCACAACCTCATTTTTCGCACATTTGGCAGCGAATCGGACGGACCATCAAGGGGCATCAAGAGTCTGACAAGAATTTCCTCATACAGACAGTGTGAATTGTAATATTGTGATCTTTGTGTCTGAAACAAATACATATTGGCACATCGTTAAATATTTGATAATATAGATATAGAAAAATGAAAACAGAGGAAACATGAAGGAAAAGATAGTAAAACAGAATTATGAAGATGCGGAGACCATAGCTAGGAACTATTTTATTGAAGTCAGCGGATTGAACGCAGATAAGGTTTACCATGAGGAATTGCTTACAGAAGCACTGCAACTCCTGGAAAACTGTAAGCCTGGCATTGATTTGACTGCAATAATAGCGCCTTTGAATCCTGACGACTTTAGGGACAGCAGTATTTTTATGGGGCAAATCCAATTTACCTGCACGGCGTTTCAACAGATCGATCCCGATAGAGTAAATGCTATCTTTGTCTACTTGATGTCTTTGGGCGAATGCAGCTTAGGTGTTAATAATTTAGCAGAGCAATACTATGCCGATCTTTGGGGCGATGGCTTTTTAGAGGCAGGACGGCAGATTCTAAGAGAACAGATACGAATTCACGAAATACATGATGTTGAACAGTATCATGTTTCCGAGTCCTTCGGGCCGGGCTTCTATGGAATGCCACTGGATAAGCTTTCCGACCTGTACCGGGAACTGGATGGCAGTAAAATTGGTATTAACGCCGAAATGGACGGTGTATCTTCAAAGGATAAATTCTCCGGTGGATTTTTCTTCATAACGAATGGAGAAGGGGTGCTTCCCGCAGAAGAATGCAAAAATTGCATAGGGCATGAGGGCGGATGCTTGTTTTGCGGTGGGAAAAACCTGATTCCTTCCCAGGAAACCTGTATGGAACTCCTTCGTACTTACGGAACTCCGCTTCACGTTGTAAGGCATTGCGTTGCTGTTTCCGAAACCGCTATGCGCATGGGTATAGCATTGAATGAAAACGGGGAAACCCTCGACCTTTCATTAGTCCAGGCTTCCGCCTTGCTTCACGACATTGCCAGAACAGAAGAGAATCACGGAGTCAAAGGCGCCATTATTGCCGAAAAACACGGCTACCATCAGGTGTCAAAGCTGATTAAGTGCCATATGTTTTACGCAACAGACCCTTACAAAAACAATATTACAGAGCAAGATTTACTCTGCCTTGCCGACCGAATGGTCAAGGAAAACAAATATGTGGGCTTGGAAAACCGCATGAAATATGTACTGGATAAGCTCATTGCTACCGGTGTGGATACGAAGCGAGTGCGCCATCGTCTGGAAGAAAACCGCCTTATAAAAGAACGAATTGAAAAAGTCATCGGCAAGTCCATTGATGAGCTGATGGAGTAAAATACTTTTAGTTATCAAGCGAACCCTTCCCTCATATGCTATACAAGCAGCAGTAGGGGAGGGATTTTTCATGGCACGTATGCGCAGAAGGCTGCCCGTCAGATCGGGTAAAGACTTAGGAAGAACCATGGTTCGTCAGGTTCTTTTATGCATCCTGCTTCTTCTTATCATAATATTGGCTAAAAAGATGGACACAGCCATCGTAAATAACACATTAGAAGCAGTAAAAGTACAGTTCACAAAAGATGTAACTATAACCGGCATTACCGATGCCGGAAAAGCGGTCCTCGGTAAATTCAAGGACGGAACTACCGCTGTGGTTGCATCTCTGACACAAGGTAACAAAGGATTACAGTTCTCAACACCCTCCGACGCACCGGCAACTTACAGCGTATCCGCAACCCAGGGTTCCTCGGGAAAAACTATGGAGTTTCAATTGGATGCGGAAATACAGGTTTACGCATCTGCCGGTGGTACCGTATCTGAAATCGGTATTGACGCAGAGGGGAATAAATACATAAAGATCTATCACGGCAATGACATGACGAGCCTTTATGGGGGCTGTGCCACTACCTATGTTCAGGCTCTTGAAAAGGTAAAGAGAGGGCAGATGATCGGCTCTGTGGCGGCGGAAGAAGGGCACAAGCTACGTTTTGAAATCTGGGATGACGGGAAATTGGTAGATCCATCCGATTACATCGACTTCTGAGGAAGCATATGATACAGATACAGTTTCTGGGGCTTCGTGTGAACATTCATTTCACCTTCCTGCTCTTAATGATATTGCTAGTCTATCTGGGTAACGGGAGACTGGCATTGTTTTCTGCAATCTTTTCCGGTCTCCATGAATGTGCACATGGCTGGATGGCGAAAAGATTGGGGTATACTCCTAATAAAGTATCGACCGGTCTTTTTGGAGGAGTCCTTCATCTAAAAGAAGGATATGTGAAGCCCTTCGACGAGCTCCTGATTCATTCAGCGGGGCCGTTTTTCAATCTGTGCTTCGCACTCTTTAGCTATTTCCTTTCAAAATTTACCGGCTGGGCATGGGTTTATGACATAATCGCTGCAAATTTGGTACTGGCGCTCTTTAACCTCATGCCCTTTTATCCTCTAGACGGAGGCAAACTGATCGGTATTTACCTGTCTCGCTTAGTGGGATACAGCAAAAGCTATACCATTTCAAAAACATTTTCGATTATTTTTACGGTTTTGCTCTTCCTTTTAGGGCTTTACTTGGTACAATATAATGTAGTAAATTTATTAATATGTGCTTTAGCCGTCAACCTTTATATGGCAGGAAGAGAAGACACGAGATATTCCTTCTACAGGTTGATGAGTATATACACAGAACTGGAAAAGGAGATCGTATATGAAACTGACCCAACAGCTTGAAAAGCTGCTGCCTCTGGTAGAAAAGCCCGGCCGCTATATAGGTGGGGAATTGCATTCTGTAATAAAAGATGAGAAGGAAACCGTTACGCGATTTGGCTTCGCATTTCCGGACACCTATGAAATCGGCATGTCTTATCTGGGCTTACAAATCCTATATAAGGTGCTGAATGACATGGATGGTGTCTATTGTGAAAGACTCTTTGCGCCGGCTTTGGATATGGAAGCGCAGATGAGAGAGACGGGACTTCCTTTATTTACTCTGGAGACCAAAACACCTGCAATCGAGTTGGACATGCTCGGTTTTACTTTGCAATATGAGCTTTGCTACACCAATTTGCTCAATATGCTGGATCTA
>JBAYOC010000127.1:0-4658 GCA_041678465.1 Anaerovoracaceae bacterium
ACCGGATTTGGCCTGGGAGCTTCCTCCATGGCTTTGTTTGGCCGTGTAGGTGGAGGAATTTATACCAAGGCAGCAGACGTAGGAGCTGATCTTGTCGGAAAAGTCGAAGCGGGAATCCCTGAGGACGATCCCAGAAATCCTGCCGTAATCGCAGACAATGTGGGAGATAATGTGGGGGATGTAGCCGGTATGGGCTCCGACCTGTTCGAATCTTATGTAGGTTCTGTTATTTCTGCTATTACGTTGGCAGTCATCATTCCTGAGATTGTTCCCCAAGTAGGAAGCACATTCTTACTGGACCCCTTGGTCGGGTCCGTGTTCCCCCTGGCGCTTTCCGCCGTCGGTATTCTTGCGTCTATTCTTGGAATTATGATGGTAAGAGGAAAAGAAGGTGGGAATCCTGCAGCCGCTCTTAACGCGGGCACCTATATCAGTAGCGCCATCGTTGTCATTGCTTCACTCATAATGAGTAAGCTTATGTTTAACAACTTCAACTGTGCAATTGCAATTATTTCGGGCCTTGTAGTAGGAACTGCTATCGGCAAGATTACCGAGATTTACACATCCGCCGATTACAGCCATGTAAAAAAGATTGCAGAGCAAAGCCAGACAGGTTCTGCTACCACTATTATCAGCGGATATGCGGTGGGCATGCTTTCCACCGTATGGCCAATCGTTTGCATCGCTATTGGCATCCTGGTTGCTAATGCATTTGCGGGATTGTACGGAATCGCGCTGGCAGCGGTAGGGATGCTTTCCACAACAGGCATGGTAGTTGCAGTCGATGCTTACGGTCCTGTATCGGATAATGCAGGCGGTATTGCAGAAATGTCCGAACTGCCTCACGAAGTCAGAAATATAACAGATAAATTGGATGCTGTGGGAAATACTACAGCAGCTATCGGGAAAGGATTTGCTATCGGATCGGCTGCGCTTACGGCTTTGGCCCTTTTCGCTTCCTACTCTCAGGTAGCAGGCCTTACGAACATCAGCCTGCTGAATCCTATGGTAATCGCAGGACTTTTCATCGGAGCAATGCTTCCCTTCCTGTTCTCGGCAATGACTATGAACTCCGTCGGAAAAGCCGCGAATCAGATGATTGAAGAAGTAAGATGTCAATTCAGAGATGACAAGGGTATTATGGAAGGCACATCGAAGCCGGACTATAAGAGATGCGTCGATATCAGCACACAGGCAGCGCTGAAAGAAATGCTGGCTCCCGGCCTTCTGGCTATCATGGCCCCTATAGCGGTAGGCATTATCATGGGCACAGCTGCATTAGGTGGTATGCTGGCAGGTGCTTTGGCCTCCGGTGTACTCTTGGCCATTATGATGGCCAATGCAGGCGGAGCATGGGACAATGCGAAGAAATATATCGAAGAAGGACACTACGGCGGTAAAGGCAGCGAAGCCCATAAAGCAGCAGTTGTAGGAGACACGGTAGGCGATCCTTTCAAAGACACCTCCGGACCTTCCATCAACATCTTGATTAAACTTATGACTATCGTAGCACTGGTATTTGCCCCTGTTTTCGTTTCGATTGGTGGTTTATTCTAATTAAAAATTCTCAGTCGTGACATCTTTCCCGTCGGAATATGACCGGAGAAAGATGTCACGACAAAATGTATTTATCATACAGCCACGGGGGACAAACCCTGTGGTTTTTTTATACGTTTAATTGGGCCCCGCAAATCAAAGCTTTGCTCCGATTGGGGTGTGCAGAATTTCAAGTAGTATGTGAATAATTGGGCATATTCAGGTGTAATCTGTGCAGAATTTCAATTAGTATGTGGAAAACTTATATAATTTCACATATTAATTGAAATTCTGCACACCCGACCACAAAAAGGAGCAAACGGAGCGTGTGAGCTTTCATCGCAAACGATGAAACGAACGTAGCGAAATTGGGGCCCCCGCAAAGCAAAGCTTTGTGGGGAAGAGGAGGAGCAAACGGAGCGTGTGAGCTTTCATCGCAAACGATGAAACGAACGTAGCGTAGTTTGCTCCGACGGGTGTCTTGTCAGATGTAAACACATGTGCTATACTGCTTAGGACGGGAAAAACAACGAAATCACAACTGTAATGGAACTGGAATAGCAGGTATGAGATGATGGGATGCTATGGAAAGAGAAAACCATGAAAGGTGAGTTACGCAGAAAAAAGATAATCCGATTCCTCGAAGAAAACTCCGATCCCTTATCCGGAAACTTCCTGGCATCGCAACTTCAGGTGAGCCGCCAGGTTATCGTGCAGGATATTACATTATTGCGCGCATCCGGAGCGAAAATACTATCCACCCACAGAGGGTATCTTTTGCAAAGCGACGACACTTTGAGCCGGTTATTAAAGGTTCAACACAGCGATGAACAGATTGGCGATGAGCTGTATGTCATTGTCGATGCAGGAGGAAAGGTCCAAGATGTCTTTGTAGACCATGAAATATATGGTGAATTAAAAGCAGAATTGTTGATCTCCTCCAGAAAGGATGTAGACGAGTTTGTGGCACAATTGAAGGCAGGTCAAATCTCTCCGCTGAAGCATCTAACGGATGATTTCCATTATCACACCGTGTCCGCAGATTCGGAGGAAACACTTGACTATATAGAAAAACAACTGAGAAGAAAGGGTTATTTAAAGTAACAAAGAGGAGAAATCATGTTAAGTATTGCACAGCGTATTGATCAACTTCCATCCACACCTATGCTGCGAAAGGTATTTTTTATTACCGGCATAGCCTGGATGTTTGATGCTATGAACCAGGGGATGGTATCCGGTGTCATGGCCGCTATCGGAGAGGATTGGGCTCTGACTACCGGTCAGCTTGGATTGTTAGGTAGTATCGGAATGCTAGGTATGGCTTTGGGAGCCACCCTATCTGGTATGGCTGCGGATCGGGTGGGCAGGAAGACACTGATAGTAAGTAACTTAGTTATATTCGGGGTAGCCAGCGGTCTGGCGGGGTTTTCTGTCAACTACCCGATGCTGCTGGTATTGAGGTTTTTGACCGGATTTGGGCTTGGAGGAGAAGGACCAGTCGCCTTTGCCTTCATCAGTGAATATACGCCAACCAAGATAAGAGGGCGCAACGGTGTTCTATTAGAAAGTTTCTGGGCCTGGGGATGGATTATAGCGGCATTGGTTGCTTACTTCCTGATACCGGTTTACGGCTGGAGAGTGGCGTTTTGGATCGGCGCAATACCGGCGCTATTTGCAATTGTATATTATAAAACAATACCGGAATCCCCCCGTTACTTGGAATCAGCGGGGAAGACGGAAGAGGCAGATTCCCTGGTTTCTATCATGGAAGAACAGGCCGGTGTCCGGTATAAAGCTGAAAAAGGACAAGAAGAAAACAAGAGCTCTGCAGAGAAGATTCGCATCACCTTTAAAGATTTATGGTCTCGTAAATACATCAGAAGCACGGTGGTCCTTTGGATCATCTGGTTTGGTGTGAATTTCGGCTACTACGGTTTTGTGTTGTGGACCCCGACGCTACTGGTAGGAAAGGGCTTCACACTGGTAAAGAGTTTTGAGTTTACACTGATTATGTGCTTAGCTCAGCTGCCGGGATACTACAGTGCGGCTTGGCTGGTGGAGCGAATTGGGCGAAAAAAATTGCTCTCCACTTATTTTGCAGGAACAGCACTGGCCGCCTGGCTCTTCGGACATGCAGCCAGCGTCACCGAAGTGTTGCTCTTTGGATCCCTGCTTTACTTTTTCAGCTTGGGCGCCTGGGGATGTGTCTACGCGTACACGCCTGAGGTATATCCCACCGTTGCCAGAGGAAGCGGATCGGGATGGGCTACTGCATTTGGCCGTTTAGGTGCGTTTTCAGCTCCCTTTGTCGTGCCGGTGATCTACAATACTTATGGCACGCAAACAGGATTCACATATGTGTTCATCATGCTCACGGCAGTTTTTGCTACCGTTGCTGTTGCGGTGGCTATTCTCGGTAAGGAGACCATGGGAAAATCCCTTGAAGAGATCAGTGGGTAGAGTGATCTTATGTATACCAAATTCATCTTTTGATTTTTCTAAATTTGCTTTTTATGACAATTGCCTTATTCCAAATTTTGCGCAATTAATTTGTGCGTAAAAAGTTATAGAATGCAGATACTATCTCATGAAAAGGAAGGAGATGAAAGTATGACTCGTAAAAGAACTTATCTTGCTTTTCTGTTGATTTTAGGTCTGTTGGCGTTTGCGGGCTGTGCAAATTATGACGGCGTACCGGATACGAATGATCCGAACGGTGGAATAATGGATAACAACAACGGAATTCCGAACAACGGGAATGGGACGAACGGAGCCGGCAATGGAATGGATGGAACCGGTAATGGTCAAAATGGCGGTTTTGGAGACGGCTTGAATAACAATACCAACAATAACGGGCTCAACAACAATAACAACCTAAATCAATAACTAAGAAAAGGCGCCGGAGCAGGCGCCTTTTACTTTTGTCTGTTATAATGTAGAAGTCGACTATGCAGTTCGGAAAGCACTATAATAGAAATGAGGACCCATTATGAAAATCACAATATTATATTTCAGCCCTACCGGAACCACGAAAAAGGCCCTGCAAACCTTTGGGAAAACGTTATCGGAGGCCTTAAATACATATCCCATCCGGGAGTTGGACTTTACCCCAAAGAAAAGCA
>JBAYOC010000128.1:0-4620 GCA_041678465.1 Anaerovoracaceae bacterium
GACGATGGTCTTGTTGTTAAACTTCTGTATATATGGAAGTGCCTGGACAAGGAGGTGGGCCTTGTCGGCCTGTTGCTGAACCATGTTGTTTACCTTCTTTCTATTATATATGCCTCCAGGGGGACAGACCCTCTGGGGGCGCGTAGACTCCATCCAGCTAAAGCTGGGGAGTCCTGACATAGCACCTACCGAACATTTGCTACACAAATGTGGCTAGGTGCGTAAAATCAACCACGGGGTCTGTCCCCGTGGGGGCAAAGTCAACCAGGGGGTCTGTCCCCGTGGTGGTTTTTAAGTTCGGTAGCTTCCGTTAATTTTTATGTATTCGCAAGTTAAATCGCAACCCCAGGCCGTGGCCTGTTCGCTTCCCTCTTTCAAATCGGCGTGAATCTCAACTTCATTAGCGGATAGGATCTCCGCTGCCTTTTCTTCATTGAATTCCAAGCCGTTTCCGTTTTGGCAGACCAAAATCTTTCCCGCTTTTGAGCAGAATGAAATATCAACCTTTTGGTAGTCAAACTCTGCTCCGGAATAGCCTAAGGCGCAGAGCACCCTGCCCCAATTGGCATCTCCCCCTGCCAGAGCCGCCTTGGTAAGAGAGGATGCAATGGCTGCTTTTGCCATGACTTCCGCCTTCTCCTCATCCTCAGCATTTTTCACGGTGCATGAAATCAACCGTTCCGAGCCCTCTCCATCTCTGGCAAGTTCCTTGGCCAAGTGTACGCATAACTTCATTAGTGCAGAGAGAAACACTTCATACTCTCCGGTCCCATCAAGGATTTCCTGATTCTGGGCCAATCCATTTGCCAGGATGCATGCCATGTCATTGGTCGAGGTGTCTCCATCGACGCTGATGCGATTAAAGGACCTCTTGACGCAATGACGCCACGCCTTTTCCAGCAACTCACTAGCGATATTCGCATCGGTGGTAATAAAATTGAGGGTGGTCCCCATATTGGGGTGAATCATACCAGAGCCCTTTGAAATGCCTCCGATTCGAATCAATTTATCTCCCAGCTCAAAGGCCACCGCATACTCTTTTTTATAGGTGTCGGTAGTCATAATGGCTTCCGCAGCATCGCTGCTACCTTCTGCGGAGAGCGCCTGGGAGAGCACCTGCACTCCCTCTTCAATTGCCTGAACATCAAGAGGGACGCCGATTACACCTGTTGACGCCACGATTACATCCTTGCAGTTGATCCCCAGTGCTTTGGAAGCAGCAACCGCCATTCTGACTGCGCTCTCCTCGCCCTTTGGCGCACAGGCGTTGGCATTTCCTGAATTAACTATGACTGCCTGAGCTTTCCCATCCTTCAGATGGTCCATGGTCACGTAGAGAGGAGCCGCTTTTACCTTATTTGAAGTGTAGAGAGCTACTGACTTGCAGGGCACAATGCTGTATATGAGAGCCAGATCCTTATTATTCTTGTTTTTACGAATCCCACAATGCATTCCGGCGGCCGTAAAACCCTTAGGTGCGCAGACTCCTCCTTGGATTTCATGAATATTTTCTATAGCTGTATCTTTAATGGGTTCCATTCCAACTGTTCCTTTCTAAAATGCCGGGGCAACGGCTGTAAGCCCCGTCGTCTCTTCAAATCCGCAGATTAGATTCATATTTTGTACTGCCTGTCCTGCTGCGCCCTTTATCATATTGTCAATTGCACTGCAAAGAACCAGCTTTTTTCTGGATTTATCGTAATGCAGTGAAATGTGGCAACTGTTTGAGAGCTTTACATTTCGAATGTTGGCATACTCCCCGTCCTTTAACACCGTTACGAAAGGTTCCCCCTCGTAGGCCTCTCCGTAAAATCGCCGCAAAAGTGCAGGGTCTTCGTCACAGTCGCAGTAAATGGTGGAGAGGATCCCCCGGTTTACCGGCAATAAATGTGGCGTGAAGGTTATTTCCACTGACTTCCCTGCGCATTTGGAAAGCGTCTGCTCAATCTCCGGCCTATGGCGATGGCTTCCCGCTTTATAGGCGGTAAAAGCTTCATTGCATTCGGGGAAGTGAGTACTTTGTGTCATAGTTCTTCCCGCTCCTGTGACACCGGATTTGGCATCGATAATGATGTTTTCTGTCCCTATAAGCCCGGCTTTTAAGGCCGGATAGAGGGCTAAGGCTGCGGAAGTCGGATAGCAACCCGGGTTTGCGATTAGACGGGATGCTTTGATCTCCTCCCGATACAGTTCACAGAGTCCGTATACCGCCTGACGATGAAGGTCTTGATCAATAAATGTTTCCCCATACCACTCTCGGTATTTATCTTCTTTTTCCAACCGGAAGTCAGCCCCTAAATCAATAAATACGATTCCCTTCTCCGCACACTGTTTGGCCGGTTCTTGGGATAACCCATGGGGCAAAGCCGCAAAAATCACATCGCACTCTTTTACCAGTTCATCAGGGCCGCCCACCAGTTTCGGATATTTGCCCGGTCGATAAGAGGGGTAAACATCCGATAAGTCCTCCCCTGCAAAGCTCACGGAACTAATTCCTGTATTTCAACACCGGGGTGATCCGAAAGGAGACGGAGCAACTCCGTTCCGGCGTAGCCCGTCGCACCGATGATTCCTGCTTTTACCTTGTCAATTTTTTTAACCATAATACCCACCTTAAAATCATAAAATTCACTTTGAAAGTATAGTTTATAATTATACATTATTTTGTATAATATGCAATCACTATTTTATACTCTTTTCCATTATATTAATCAGCGTTGAAATATGAGCCTGCACTTGGGTAGCCCATGCTAATTTCTTGGATAAATATAATTTGTTGAACACGAGAACCAAGAGGCGAGCTTGAAAGAGACGGGCTTTGATCAATACACAAGGAGACGGTTCTCCGGGTTAGGACAGAAATTATCATAACCTGACTTAAGTGTCCTATTCGGGTCATCAAATGGTAGGTTTTCGCGATCCCAAAGTCCTCTGATAGGACATTTTTTGTCAAGTAGGGGGTGTACTGTCCTACAATTTAAGTAAATATAGGACAAAACTTTGCACCCCCACTAATAAATGTCCTATGCGGGTGGATTTGGGCTAAATTCCGAGCCAAAACAAGTTCAAATAGGACAGTTTGGATTTCAAAGGTCTCTTCGTGTTCCATTTATCTGTGAGTGTAAAAAACACAAAGGGACTAAAACACAAAACGTCCCCCCTGCCACCCTAAGGAAAAAGAGGGCTATTTTATACAAAATCACAGCCCTCTTTTCGTCTATTTTATTATTTATGACCTTATATCATCGGGGAGCGCCTTAATCCCCGGTTAAAGATACCACTTCCTAGAACTGGCTGTAGTTTTCTCCAAAGCCGTAGTTCTCGATCACATAATCCATGTCCTTGTCTCCACGGCCGGAAAGGTTCACTAGAATTGCTCTGTGTTTACCCTCTCGTGCCATCTTCATAGCCGCAGCCACCGCATGGGAGCTTTCCAGAGCCGGAATAATCCCCTCATATCTAGAGAGCTTGAAGAAGGCTTCTATGGCTTCCTGGTCCGTGGCAGAAATATAGTTTACGCGACCTTTTTCATGAAGAAATGCGTGTTCGGGTCCAGAAGACGGATAATCCAGACCGCTGGCTACCGAGTACACCGGCGCCGGCCCTCCTTCTTTGTCCTTGAGCATGATACTGTTAAATCCGTGAAGGATTCCTTCCTCGCCATAAGTTAAGGATGCCGCATGATCTCCCATTGCAGGCCCCCGGCCCAAAGGTTCTACACCGTATAATTCCACAGGATCCTTGAGGAATGCGGGGAACATACCCATGGCATTGCTGCCGCCTCCGACGCAAGCCACCACAGCATCCGGTAAAATCCCTGTCATCCCCATGAACTGGTCTCTGGCTTCGTTTCCGACGACCATCTGGAAATCCCGGACCATCATAGGAAAGGGGTGGGGACCAACGACGGAACCGATGCAATAGATCGTGTCCTTGTACTCCTTCATATAAGCCTCGAAGGCCCCATCCACAGCTTCCTTCAAGGTTTTAAGCCCATGGCTAACGGGAACCACTCTGGCTCCCAATATCTTCATGCGCGCCACATTAGGTGCTTGCTTAACTATGTCCACTTCCCCCATATAAATGTCGCATTCCAGTCCGAAGTAGGCCGCAGCCGTAGCCAAGGCCACGCCGTGCTGTCCGGCGCCTGTTTCTGCAATGATTTTCTTTTTACCCATGAACTTAGCCAGCAGTCCTTCACCCATGCAGTGGTTCAACTTATGAGCTCCCGTATGGTTGAGATCTTCCCTCTTCAAATAGATCTGCGAAGTGCCCAGCATCCGAGACAGCCGTTCACAATGGTACACAGGCGTAGGACGGCCCTGAAACTCCTTGCGAATACGGCGAAGCTCATTGATAAATTTAGCGGAATGACAGATGGTCTGATACGCTTCGGTGATTTCCTCAAAAGCCGGAACCAGCTCCGGAGGAAGATATGCTCCTCCGTACTGTCCAAAATAACCTTCTTCGTTTGGATACTCTTTCAAATACGTGTTGAAGTCCACATCATAGTTCTTTCCCATTTTCTTTTCCTTTACCTTTCATTTCTAAATGTAAGAAATACCGAAAGGGTCTCTGCATCTTCCGCGGGTAATAAAAAAACACCTATCCTTATTACTA
>JBAYOC010000129.1:0-4607 GCA_041678465.1 Anaerovoracaceae bacterium
CTCAAGTCTAACTGCTCCAGCAAAACGCAGGCGCATTTTTCGCCGCCGCGCAATAGTTCAAGAATCTGCAGGCGATTTTCATCACAAAAGGCCTTGAAAACTTTTGCGTGCTTCTTATAAATCCTTTTCAAGTTATCACCTCGTATCAAATATATTTGATATGTATTAGTATATGTATCAAATCAGATTTTGTCAATATTGTTTGAGTTATGCCCCGTCTTTGAAGGAGAACTGCAATTGGGATTCGGTATTGAAAAAGGTTTTATAACCCCTCTGCAACATCATGAACACGGTCAGGGATACCGCGCCAAGGATGCCCAGCATGATAGCAATCTGATATGCGATGGCCGTTGTGGGAACGGTACCTGAAAGAATCTGGCCGGTCATCATCCCCGGCAGGAATACAATACCCATGCCCACCATGGAGTTGATCGTTGGAAGTATGGCAGAATCAAAGGAACTGTTTATGATGTTCTTCGAAGCGTCCCGCGGTGTGGCGCCTAAAATCAGAGCCTCCTCTACTGCAGCCCTTTGGATGGTCATCCCATCCACCAGCGACTTCACACCCAGTGAGATGCCGGTCATAGCATTGCCGACAATCATGCCTGCAATGGGAATAAAGTATTGCGGATCATACCAGGGTGAAATGCGTACGACAACAAGAAGAAAATACACAAGACATGAAAGGGTACCCATAAGCATAGATGCCGCTATAACCTGTTTCAATGCTTTGGAGAGCTCATTTTTGAACTTTTTGAATACCGTATAGATAGCAAATACTTCCATCAAGGCAATGATTCCCATGGTTACAAAAGGGTTCGGATTGTCAAATATATAGACCAGAAGATACCCGACCAATATAAGCTGCAGCGTCATTCGAACCGATGATACTATGATTTCTTTTTCCCGCTTGATACCCCTCGCCCTGACGATGATAAGCACAATGAGGACAAAAATATATGCGAGGGCAACCTGCACAACCGTCAAATCAATTATCCCTTTCATGCAAGCCTCCAATTACTTTTCCACCGTATATTTCTATGATTTCATCTGAAAACCGCTGTGCTATGGCTTTGGAATGCGTAACCATAATCAGTGTCTTCTTTTCATGTTTTGCATAGCCGGCAATCATCTCGATGATCGCCTCCGCTGTTTCATCATCCAATGCAGATGAGGGTTCGTCCAGCAAATACACTTCTGAATTGAGCAACAGCACCCGCCCCAGGGCAAGGCGTTGCTTCTCTCCTCCCGAAAGGGTCTCCACAGAGCTTTCCAGTTCCTTGTGCAGTTTCATTTTCTTAAGCATTTCCTTCAGCGCAGCATCGTCAGGCATTTCTCTATTTTGAAACCGAAGGCCCGCAATCAAATTCTCCCTTATATTTCCCTGGAATACAACTGGAGACTGAGACAGCATTGTGACACATCGGCGATGGGAAACCGAATCAATTTCATTGAGGTTCCTATCGTTGAAAAGGATGTGCCCTTCCGTAGGCGAAAGCATTTTATTGAGCATTTTAAGAATGGTCGTTTTACCGCTTCCGCTTGGCCCCACAAAAGAAGTGATTCTGTCTTTTTCAATATGCAGCGCCGGTATATCCAATATATCTTTAAACTTTACCTCTACAAATTCAAACATCCTCTTTTTCTTCCCTTATCTCTTAATAAAGTATTAGATTCTTCCATACCCATGCCGTGTTGATTTTTACAAAAGAATCTACCTTTCTCAGCACATATTTATTATACTATGTTCAGTAAGAAAACGGCTTTATTAGTTTTGCCTTTTATGAACATTATTTAGATATCTGCGTAAGATGATATCAATAAGTATATATTAGGCTTGTTCAATTAGCATTGAATTTAATGGAAAGAACAAGTGAATAGATAATCTAAATAGATCAGGCAATGTGGTTTATAGGGTACATGTAGCCGGGCCTTATTTGGCAGCAGGATTAAAACCTGTGGGACTTAAAATATACTAACTGTTTCACAGGTTTTTTGTTGCAAATAAAAGTAAGGCATTTTGAAAGGGCGGGAAATACATGAACAAGAATTATTTTAGGAAGATCAAGTTCGTATTGTGGGTAATTCTTTTCGCAAATCTCACTGTGGCGATTCTAAAAATCACAATTGGTTCTATTCTTAATAGCGCAAGTATGACAGCAGATGGGTTCCATTCACTGGCAGATGGCTCTTCGAATATTATGGGTTTAATTGGTATTCAACTTGCTTCAAAACCTATAGATGAAGATCACCCTTATGGTCATAGGAAATTTGAGGTTCTTGCAGGAATGTTCATTGCCGGAATGTTATTTGCGGTGGGTAGTAAAGTTGTCATAGATGGCATCGGCAGGTTAATTAATCCCGTTATGCCAGATATAACATTGGAAAGCCTTTTCATATTATTAATAACCCTAATTGTTAATGTCTTTGTCTGTATATTCGAATATAGAAAAGGAAAGATACTTAACAGCCAAATTCTAATCTCAGACTCTATGCATACAAGAAGTGATATTTATGTGTCATTAGGAGTTTTGGTAACGCTTGGATGTATAAAGCTTGGTTTACCGGCCATGATTGATCCTTTAGTATCATTTATTGTGGCTGGATTTATTATTCACGCAGCTTATGAAGTATTCAATGAAAATAGTGGGATTCTGCTCGATAAGGTAGCAGTTGATGCTGAGATAATAAAAGATATTGTACTAAGCTATGAACAGGTAAAAGATGCTCACAACATACGAAGTCGAGGAAGCAAAAATGATTTGCATATTGATATGCACATTATGACAGAACCAGATTTAAGTATAGAAAAGTCTCACGAGCTGATTCATAATATTGAACAAAAAATTAGAACTAATATCAATAAAGATGTACAGCTCATAGCCCATCTCGAGCCTTTTCACAGAAGGAACTGAGTTGGGGATAAATTATCGCCCTTTCCTAGATCATATCCGTTTGCCCAATGAAGTATCTCCCCAGCATGGAATTGAGAGCCGGAGTAGTAATATCCACAACCTCAATGGGCATATTTCTATTTCTTTCAGTCATATCAATTCTCCTGATCGAATTACCTTACATCATCCATACTATTCATCGAATCAACTAAATGATACGTCAATTTTTGCCTAATCATAATTGTGCCACATTCTCACCGTATATTGAAAATGTAAATCAAACTACAATAATCATGAAGGAGTGAAAATTATGAAAAAGGTACTATTGGTTTTAGCAGCTATTATTGCTTTGTCTCTGCCAGCAGGTGTGTATGCGGTAACATCCAATTCAGAGGCAGCACAAAACGTAAGAAGCTTTTGTGGATTTGGGGTTGATGAATCTAGCTTAACGGAGCAACAAAAAGCGGATCTTGAAGAATCATTCAATCAGATGCTCGAAGTCAGAAAAGAATCGATTAATAGAATGATTGCGAATGGGTTGATGACAAAAGAAGAAGGTGCCTTGGCGCTGGAGAGATTGAATGACATGGTTGAATATCATAAAGAGAACGGCTATGGATACGGTATGGGAATGATGGGCGGCACAGGAGATGGTCGTGGAATGATGCGGGGCAATGGTTATGGCCGCGGAATGATGGGTGGCTATAAAAATTAAGGAGGTTTTATATAGATGTTTGGAAGAGGATATAATGGGATAAATAGTTGTATTGGGAACTTTGGTTTCATGCACAATGGCCTTGGAATGGTTGTCATGTTTTTAGCGATTCTCCTGATATCTGTTGCCATTATTCTTTTGCTCACCAAGTACAAAAGGAATCGGGCTGAGGATGGCGCTATGGAAGAGCTAAAGCTTAGGTTAGTAAAAGGGGAAATCTCTGAAGACGAGTACATCAACCGGAAAAGACTGATTGAGAGGTAGCAGAGAGCTGGAATTTGCAATGAAAAGGAGGTGGAATGGTGAAGTATCAGATATTAGTTGTTGAAGATCAGGAAGAAATAAGAAACATTGTAGAAAAATATCTATCGAAAGAAGGCTACAATGCCCTGCTGGCAAAGGACGGATTTGAAGCATTAAATCAATTTAATACAAACACCATCCACCTCGTCCTGCTTGATATTATGATGCCGGGAATTGACGGATTTGAAGTCTTAGAAGAGATTCGCCGTGTCTCTGAGATTCCCGTCATTATGCTAACAGCGAAACAAGAAGAGATAGACAGAGTCAAAGGTTTCAATATGGGTGTGGATGATTATGTCATCAAGCCCTTCAGCGTAAAAGAACTAGTGCTCAGGATTAAGCGACTGCTAAAGAGAGTCTATCGTGAGACGGATGAAATCCTTTATCATTATGAAGACTTAAGCTTACACACAGGCAGCATGAAGCTATACCGTGGAGAGGATGAGATTGCCATTACCTCTGCAGAGTATAGCTTGCTGCATGTTATGTTTAGGAATCAAGGGCAAGTGTTGACCCGTGAGCAGCTGATTGAACTTGCTTATGGTCATGAATATGAAGGCTATGATAGAAATATTGATAGCTATATCAAACGGATACGACAAAAGATAGAAATAGATCCCCGTAATCCTAAAATCCTTGTCACTAAGTATGGGGCAGGATATATGTTTGGGGGTGCAAAATCATGACAGTAAAGC
>JBAYOC010000130.1:0-4599 GCA_041678465.1 Anaerovoracaceae bacterium
CCTGGGTAAGGTACCCGGGTTTGGGTCCTGGATTGCGGCCATCCGAAGCGTTTTTATCATAAGGGATGATGCCAGGGCATCGCTCAGAGCCATTGAAGAGGGCGTCGAGCTATTGAAGCAAGGTTACTCCCTTGTAATTTTTCCTGAAGGAACCCGGGGCAAAGGCGAAGAAATGAAAGAATTTAAGAAGGGCAGCCTCAGGCTGGCCACGAAGGCCGGAGTCCCTGTGGTCCCCGTTACCCTGAATGGCACCTATCAGGGCTTTGAAGAAAAGGGCTATGTTCGCCCTGCAACGGTTGATTTCATAATTCATCCTGCAATTGAGACCAAGGATATGCCCCGGAAAGAGGCCTCCGACCTAGCGGAGCGGGTTGAGAAAATTGTCAGAGCGGGCCTCGATTAGCTAGACATATTTCAGTTCATCCAGATGTGCAAAAAATCCGGTTGGTAACTTAACATCGGATTAGACCGGAGTTGCCTCTAATTGCCTATCAAGTGAGCAGAATTTCAAGTAGTATGTGAATTGTTAGTAAGTATATTCCATTTAGCCACATATTAGTTGAAATTCTGCACATATTCCGCCGAAAGATGTCGGGAATCCACATACTACTTGAAATTCTGCACAGATTGGCAAGTTGAAAACCAAGTGCACGTCTGGGCCATACCTGAAGACCTAAATGCACACTGAAGAAGTTTCCGGATTGGTTAAAATTGTAAATGCGCCGCAAGATGAGCAAAATTTCCGATTGTATGCAACTTGAGATCGAATTTGCCTCCGGTTTGTTGGAAAATGAGCAAAATTTGCGCATACAATCGAAAATTTTGCTCAGAAGAGTCGTTAAAACATTTGCACTGAAAAATAATTTTAATTGCAAAGCAGTTTTTATATGGTATACTGGCTAGTGTACTATACCGCTGAAAATTCGGTTTACTGCTTGCCAAAATTAACATCTGCTTTGTTGTCGTCGATTGCCGTAGTACCGACTACGCCTTCCTCCTCCGCCTCGCAGATTGAAAATTTATTCTGCGCAGTAATTCCAAATTTCAACGAGATAATACACTAAGCATTGAATTCAGCTAGTGTACGGTTGACCGCACACTATAATAATGGAATCATGCTCCTTGCCTTGGAAAACAAGGCCATTTTGTCCACGAGGAGGTGAAAAAATGAACAACTATGAAGTCATGTTCATAATCGAGGCTGCTTTAGAAGACGACAAGAAAGAAGCCGCAGTAGAGATGGTTAAGGAAGTGATCTCTGCCGGTGGAGAAGTCGGAAAAGTAAACGTTTGGGGAATGAGAAAGCTCGCATATCCCATCGAGAAGAAGAACGATGGATATTATGTAGTTATCGAGTTTAAGGCAAATCCTGATCTCCCCAAAGAACTCGACAGAAGACTCAAGATTTCTGACAGCATCATCAGACACATCATAATTAACAAAGACGAAAAATAGTAATCTCATACGAGGATTTATATCACTTGTAGTTATTGGTATGAGATGAGCAAGGAGAAACAGGATGAACAACGTAGTACTGATTGGTCGTCTGACCAGGGATCCGGAAATCAAATATATTCCTCAAAGCGAAACAGCAGTTGCCAATTTTACCCTTGCGGTAGACAGGCCCATGGCCAAAGAGAAGACGGCGGATTTTATTCGAATCGTTGCATTTGGCAAGACGGCGGAACTTTGCGAAAGGTTTTTAGTCAAGGGGCGCCTGGTAGGCATTCAAGGAAGAATTCAGACCGGAAGCTATAAGACACAGAGTGGGGAAACTCGCTATACTACAGACGTCTACGCTGACAGAGTGGAGTTTTTGGAATGGGGCGACAAACCGGCATCATCAGATTCAGGCCGGAAAGCAACACCCCAGGTTCCGGAAGGTTTCCAGGCTCTAGAAGAGGACGACGATGACATCCCGTTCTAGAAAGGAGATAAAACAAAATGTTTGATAAAAGACGCGGCATGAGAAGAAAAAAAGTATGCCAGTTCTGCGCAGATAAAACAGAAGTCATCGATTACAAAGACGTTGACAAGCTGAGAAAATATGTGACGGACAGAGGAAAGATTCTGCCTAAGAGGATTACGGGAAGCTGTGCTGTTCACCAGAGAGCAGTCACATCTGCCATCAAGAGAGCAAGAATCGTTGCCCTCCTCCCCTACGCAGCAGACTAATTAAAACGGAGCCCTTGCAACCAGCAGGGGTTCTTTTTATACAAAACCACCTAGAAAGAAATGTGTAGGTGACCCCGTAAAGCGGAACGCTTTGTGGGGAAGAGGAGGAGCAACGGAGCGATGAAAAACACCAAGGGGGCAAAAGGTGTTTTGAATAAAGCGGAGTTTGCTCCGACGTGGGGGCACTTGATGATTTTAGGATGCTATGGTATAATCAAAATTCGAACATAGCTTATACAAACGTGACTTACGGACACGGAAAGAAAAGCGAGATTCTCTAATATGGCCAGTAAATTCATAAAAAATTTAGTGGGCCCCTATCTGAAAGCAGGAACAATAACCCTGTTCCTCTTTGCTTTGGGCCTTTTATATTTTAACGTCTATGCGGGCATAGGCGCCCTGTTGATTAACATAGCTCTGGTGTTTTACTACCGCAGGATTACGGACAAACGGACGGACATCTTTGAGGAGTACGCCAAGGCAGTGACAGACAATCTGGAGGATACTATCCGCCATTTCGTCTATAAAAACCCATTTCCTTTATGCATGATTGACTCCCAGGAAAACATGCTCTGGTTCAACGACAAATTTCAGGAAATCTTTGAAGACGCGGAGATGCTGAACTCCTCTATCGTAGAATTGTCGGGACTCCGGTATGCAGACCTGGCCAGCCGAAAGGCCAACGAGAGGCACATCCTCTCAACTCACAGAGAAAAGGTCTATCGCATCATCCCCTCCGCTATGGATGACAAAAAGAGCAGCAACATCATGCTCTACTGGTTGGACGTGACAAACGTAGAGAATTTGAAAAACCTCTACAACGACGAAAAAATCTGCTATGCCTATATCAACATTGATAACTACGACGAACTGATCGCCGCAGCCTCCGATGAGAAAAAGGGAATGCTGACTGCCCAAATCGAAGTCATCATTCGTCAGTGGGCGAGCAGAATGTGCGCAACCATGGTGCGCTACAAGACGGGTAAATACTTCATAGTCTTTGAGCAAAAATATATTGAGCAGATAGAAGCTGCCAAATTCGCCATCCTGGATGAGGTAAGGTCCGTAGAAACAGAAGGAGATTTTCCGCCCTCCCTGTCCATCGGCATTGGTGTCGGCGGCAAGACCCTGGCGGAATTAGAAGAATACGCACTAGCTGCTTTGGATCTCGCCCTCGGAAGAGGAGGAGATCAAGCGGTAGTGAAGCGGAAAAGCCGAGTGGAGTACTTCGGTGGCAAGCTTCAAACGGTAGAGAAGCGCAACAAAGGCAAATCCAGAATCATGGCACACGCCCTGCGCCAAATGATCGATCAATCCGGAAGGGTCATTATCATGGGTCACAGAAATCCCGATATGGACAGTTTTGGATCTGCCCTTGGAATCAGCCGCATCGTCAACAACCGCAACAAGGAAGGCGCCATCGTCATAAGAGGTCACAACACCGCTATCGGAAAGGTGTACTCCAACGCTTTGGAATCCGGCCAGCACCGTTTTATCAGTCCGGAAGATGCCAGGGGACTGGTAGATAAGGACACCTTGCTCGTCGTTGTGGACACCCACAGGCCATCTTTGCTGGAGGTGCCGGAATTACTCACCATGACAGACAAAATCGTTGTCATCGACCACCACAGGAAAGCCGAGGACAGCATCGACAATGCCACCCTCACCTACATGGAATCCTACGCATCCTCTACCTCTGAACTGGTAGCCGAAATCCTGCAGTATGCGGCGGACGGAAAGAAAAACATTGAAAAACTGGAAGCCGAAGCTCTCCTGGCCGGCATCGCAGTGGATACCAAAAACTTTTCCATCAAGACCGGAGTCCGTACCTTTGAGGCGGCTTCCTGGCTCAGGAGAAACGGTGCAGATACTGCCAATGTGAGGCAGTTTTTCCAGACAGATATGGATTCGTTTAAACTGAAGGCAACGATTATTGCCGACGCAGAAATCATAGCAGACGGCATCGCTCTTTCCATTTGCGAAGGCAGGCATGAAAATCTTCAAGTCCTGATTTCCCAGGCGGCAGACGAGCTTCTGAATATACAGGGTATTCGCGCCAGCTTCGTGGCGGGGGTAAGCCATACAGGTCAAACAATAGTCAGCGCAAGATCTCTGGGTGAAATCAATGTGCAGACAATCATGGAAAAAATGGGTGGGGGCGGACACTTAACCACTGCCGGAGCCCAATCGAACCAGTCCTTGGAGGACACCGTAGATGAATTAAAGGAATTGATCCGCATGATCGATAGAAATGGAGGGCGATAAGATGAAAGTAATACTGCTCCAGGACGTAAAAAATATGGGCAAGGCCGGCACTGTAGCCAACGTGAGTGACGGCTATGCAAGAAACTTCCTGATACCAAAAGGCTTAGTCAAGGAAGCTACCTCGGCCAACATGAAGGAATTGGAAAGAATCAAAGAAAC
>JBAYOC010000131.1:0-4576 GCA_041678465.1 Anaerovoracaceae bacterium
AATACGAAGCTCCTGTTTATTACTGCAACCTGCACAATTTAGATACCCTCACTTATCCCATCGATCCCAATGTGGAAGTCCAGCCTTTTAACCCCTGGAATGGTGGTAGCGAGGGGGTTCCGCCCTGGCTGGACTGGAATAACGGAAATAATGGAAATAACGGAAACGGAAACAACGGCAACAACGGAAATGGGAACGATAATGATGTACCGCCGGTTACCGACAGCAATCCCAATCCCATTGTAAGCCCGGAGGATTCTGACAGGCCGGACTGGCTAGACTAGCGAATTGATTTCGGACTAAAACAGAGAGCAACTATATAACCAAATACAATTGCCGCCGCAACCCTGCGGCGGTATCTTTTATTCCGCCTGAGAGGGCTCCCATAAAGCCTTCTTTTGCCACGGCATCCATGGATCCCTTTGCCAGAGAATAACCAAAGCCCGGCAGAGGAACGGTGGCTCCGGTACCCGCCAGTTGAACGATAGGTTGATAAAGGCCCAAACCTGTCAAAACAGCCCCGAGAACTACAAACAGTACCAGAACTCTCGGCGCCGTCAATTTCGTAGCATCCATCAGAATTTGACCTATGACGCATATACTACCGCCTATGATAAAAGTCCATACATATTCCATAGTACCAACCTCCTCCAAAATCTATCTTAAGGCCTCAATCGCCACAGCGTGGGCAATTCCCGGAATGGATTCTCCCTGCAGAGCGCTTGTTGTAGTAACAAGCGCTCCTGTAGAAACCAAAAGCACTTTTTTCAAACTACCTTCCAACATTGACTTATATATGGGCCCTGCAAAAACTGAGGCGGAGCAACCACAACCGCTACCACCGCTATGCACATCCTGCTCCTGGTCGTAAATCAAGACTCCGCAGTCATCATAGGCCGGACTCATGTCCATGCCGAGGTTTTTAACCATATCAAGTAGGATTTGTTTTCCGATACGACCCAGATCTCCGGTTAGTATTCGGTCGTAGTAACTCCAGTCTCTTCCTGTGTCAAGAAGGTGCCTGTAAATGGTATCCAATGCCGCCGGTGCCATTGCAGCACCCATTTGATTGGCATCGGTTAAGCCTGTATCTACAATCTTCCCTATGGTGGCATGGGTACAGCAAAATTGCGGATTTTCTGTTCTTCCGATGACCAGGCTCCCCGAGGCAGTAGCGGTCCACTGGGCGGAAGGCGGACGCTGGTTTCCGTGTTCCAGCGGCAAGCGAAATTGGCGTTCTGCAGTGCTGTAATGGCTGGATGCGGCAGCTACTATCGTATCTGCATAGCCTCCGTCTACAAGCACACAACCCATTAGTATTGATTCCGTCATGGTGGAGCAAGCTCCATACATACCCAGAAAGGGAATTGAAAAGTCCTTTGCCGAGAAAGTAGATGACATGAGCTGGTTCAGAAGATCTCCCGAAAGAATCGCGTCAATTTGATCCTCGTTCTTACCTGCTTTTTTCATAGCAGTTTTCATAGCCTGGGATAGCATCTTACTCTCTGCCAACTCCCAGTTTTTCTCACCAAACGTATCTTCCTCCAGCACTAAGTCAAAACCCTTTCCCAGAGGGCCCTGGCCCTCCTTCACACCTACTACAGAGCCGGTCCCCAGTATCTCAGGTCTGTTACGGAACAGCAGAGTCTGTTTCCCTAGTTTATTTCGCAACATATTGATTTTGATTCCTTTCATAGCAAATAAACGATGATGCCAATAATCACCGAGGCCGAAATCCCACATACCAGTACCGGGCCTGCCAGAGTGAACAGCTTAGCTCCCGATCCCAATACAGGTCCTTCCTTCTTAAATTCCATAGCGGGAGCCACCATGGAATTAGCAAAGCCCGTTATGGGCACAATAACTCCGGCTCCTGCGAATTTTGCAATGGTGTCGAACCAGCCAAAGCCCGTGAGCAACTGGGCAGTGCAAATCAGGAGCACAGTGACGATGGAACCGGCCTCCGTCTTCTCAAAGCCTCTTGCTATGAGCATTTCCTCTGTATAGGATGCGGCCAAGCAAATCAATCCCCCAATGATAAAAGCTTTCACACTGTTGGAGAAATATTTAGGGCTGGGCGTAAACTTCTTTACATATTTTTCATAAGCCTTCATCTGTTGCTTTTGTTCGCTTTTTTTCTGTTCTTTCGCATCTTTTGAAGCGTTGCTCATAAGAACCTCCTGTTATTGAACAGTGATTACAGTGGGGACGTCCTCACTGTCAAACAATTTAAGATTATTATGACCAAGTGACTGTGAAAGATGCTATAATTCTTATAAAAACAGAGGACGTAAATATGGAAAAACATAAGATCATACTCGCATCTTCATCACCAAGAAGGATTGAAATGCTCAAGAAGAACGGGATAGAACCTATCATTATTCCTCCTGATGTGGATGAAGATCTTCCCCTAAATATTGCTCCAAAGGATGCAGTCATGCATCTGGCCTTGAAGAAAGCCCGGTACGTGGCATCTCTGGCAAGGGATTGTTATGCGAATGAGCCCTCTCTCATCATCGGCGCAGATACAATCGTTTTTTTAGACCGAATCATCGGCAAGCCAAAAAACACAGAAGAAGCATATGCCATCCTGGACCACTTGCGTGGTCGTGAACATTTTGTCGCTACCGGCGTGGCTATCCTTAAGACCGGAACAGATGTAAAAAAGGTCTTTTGCGAAATAACAAAGGTGTTTTTCAAGAATTATTCCGACGAGGATATTTGGGCATATATCGAGACGGACGAACCCTACGACAAGGCGGGAGGCTACGCCATACAGGGTGCCTGGGGCGATAAGGTGGATCATATCCTAGGCGATTACGACAATGTAATCGGATTCCCTTGGACCAGAATCAAACAAGAGTTAAACCAGTTTTAAACTGCCACAGAGACGGACCGCAGTGCGCCGCACCGGGACATGCCCCTCGGAAACCGACGGCTTTTTGATGCGCTTTATCAGATTGGCGCATAAAAGCCTCGAAAGGTTCACGGTTTCTACGGGGCATATCCCGGTGCGGCGCACTACGGTCCGTCCATTCGCGCAAAGCAAAACCGGCCTTTGAGTTCCCTCTTGGGCCGGTTTTGTATTGCTAAACTTGCATTAGCTCTTATTTATTATGTTCTTCTTTGACCCTGTTCCACTCTTCTATGATCTTGGGAACAACCTTGTAAAGGTCTCCTACGATACCGTAGTCTGCCACTTCAAAGATAGGAGCATCCGCATCCTTATTGATAGCAACAATGAGATCAGAAGTCTGCATACCTGCTAAATGCTGGATCGCACCAGAGATTCCGCAAGCGAAATAAATCTTAGGCTTAACGGTAGTTCCTGTTTGACCTACCTGATGAGAGTGATCGATCCACCCTGCATCAACAGCTGCTCTAGAGGAACCAACTACGCCTCCCACTGCATTTGCCAGCTGCTCGATCAGTTCAAATCCCGAAGGATCGCCCAGCCCACGACCGCCGGAGCAGATAATCTCTGCATCGGTGAGGGACACCAGCTCTTTGGCTGCCTTTACTACTTCCACAACCTCGGTCCGAATGTCGGATTCGCTGAGGCTGTAATCTACTTTTACAAGCTCACCTTTTCTCGCCGGATCCTTATCCAGTTTGCTCATAACGCCGGGTCTGACGGTGGACATCTGCGGCCGCTTCTTGGGGCAGATGATAGTTGCCATGATGTTGCCGCCGAATGCCGGACGAGTCTGCTTCAGGTTTTTATCATCCGAGTCCGGATCCATTCCGGAAGTATCAAGAGTGGTGTATTTGTTCAGGTAATTTATGTAGTTGCCTGTGTTTACATCCAATCTCGTGCAGTCTGCTGTAAGGCCGGTGTCCAGTCTGGCTGCCACTCTGGGAGCCAGGTCTCTTCCGATATGGGTAGCACCGAAGAGTACGATTTCCGGCTTGTATACCTTGATAGCGTCGGTCATGACCTTGGTATATCCGTCAGTCGTGAAGTTCTTTAACAAGGGATCGTCTATTTGATAGACAACGTCAGCACCATATGCATAGAGTTCCGGGATCAAGTGATCCGTCTCGTGTCCAATCAATACAGCGCATACCTTCCTGTCGCCGATTTCATTTGCCAACTTGCTGCCTTCGCCGAGGAGCTCAAGGGCTACGTTCATCAGCTTTCCTGCTCTTTGCTCCGTGTAAACCCATACGTCCTTGTATGCAGACAAATCCACCGGACCTTCATCCGTTGTGGTCTGTTCGATAGCATCGAAGGGACATGCCGGAATACACTGTACGCAGGCGGTGCATTTTTCATTGATAACAGCTATTTTACCTACCATATCTATGGCGTCAAAGGGGCAGGCCTTTATGCACAATTTGCACCCTTTGCATTTATCACTTATAACTTGAACTGCCATTTTTATTCCTCCTCCTATGCTATGATGTACTTTTCTTGCAACTTCTCCAGTAAGGCTTGTGCATTTTCTTCAGCGGTATCCTTATCCAGCATGATCCCCTTGCCTTTCGGTGCAGGAGTAAAGGAACGGAATACATTTGTCGGCGATGCGTCAAGACCTACTGTGTTCAGGTCGATCTCAAGCTCTTTGGCGCCCCA
>JBAYOC010000132.1:0-4545 GCA_041678465.1 Anaerovoracaceae bacterium
CCTCATTGATAAACCGTGAAGGGAGGCAGTATTTAGCGCCGCCGTACAAAGTCCGCATGGAGGCGTGGGTCAGATATAGCCGCTGTTTGGCCCGGGTCATTCCCACATAGCAGAGACGTCTCTCCTCTTCCACTCCGTCGCCGCGTTCAAAGGATCGCCAGCTTGGGAACAGACCGTCTTCCATTCCCGCCATGAAAACTACGGGAAACTCCAGTCCTTTCGCACTGTGAAGGGTCATGAGAACCACTGCGTTTTCATCGGGATCCAAGTTATCCACTTCTGCCATCAGCGCAATGGACTCCATAAACTCGCTCAGACTTCCCGGTTCCCCTGCATCCTCTTTTCTTTTTTCGTAATCGTAAATAACGGACTTGAATTCCAAAAGGTTCTCGATTCGAGTCTCCGCCTCTATTGTATTCTGCCCCTCAAGGGCACGAAGATATCCCGTTCGCACTAAAAGTGCATCGTAAATATCGGATATTCTGAGATTTTCCTGTTCATCGGATAGCTTGCTAATCTCCTCCGCCAACTGAAACAGAATTGCTCCGGACTTTCCTGTCAGTCCGTCCATAATTTCTTCCTGCCTCAGGACCTGAAAAAGACTTTCGCTTCGGACTGCTGCCAGAACCTTGAGCTTTTCCAAGGTCTTTTGTCCGACGCCCCGCTTCGGTTCATTGATGATCCTTTCAAGTGACAGGTCGTCAGCAGGGTTTTGGACCAGCCGCATGTAGGCTACCATGTCCTTGACTTCTTTGCGGTCATAATACCGGAATCCGGCCAGGATGCGATAGGGGATCCCCCGCGTCCGGAAGGCCTCTTCAAAGAGCCTGGACTGGGCATTGGTTCTGTAGAGCACTGCAAAGTCGGAATACTGCCGTTCTCCGGTGCGTAGTCTGTCCACTTCGGACGCCACGTAACGGGCTTCGTCTTTATCATCCTCAGCTCTGAAATAGCGGACTTTTTCACCGTCGCCTTTATCCGTCCATAATTTTTTCGGTTTTCTTCCGTGGTTGTTCTGAATGACGGAATGGGCCGCAGCCAGTATGTTGCCGTCAGATCGATAGTTTCGCTCCAGCTTTATAACCTTGGCTCCCTTAAAATCTTTTTCGAAGTCCAGAATGTTGTTGATGTCCGCCCCTCTCCACTGATAGATGCACTGGTCATCGTCGCCTACTACACAGATGTTGTTATGAGCCTGGGCTAACAATCGTATGAAGCGGTACTGCATGAAGTTAGTATCCTGGTACTCGTCAACCATTATGTATTTGAATTTTTGACGAAAGCGTTGAAGAACCTCCTCGTCCTTCTCAAAGAGCTTGACCGTCTGAAGCAAGAGATCGTCAAAATCCATTGCCTGATTGGCCTTCAGCACCTTTTCATAAGCGATGAAAATCTCCGCGGATGTCTTGGCTCTGGGATTTCCCGTATTCTCTTCCGCAAACTTCTTGGGAGTAATCCCCTTTTCTTTGCAGTCGCTGATGATGGATAGAAAATAAGCAATCGTATACTTCTTATCGTCGACGCCCAGTTCTTTCATGGAATTTCTCACGATGGTTTTCTGATCTGCCGGGTCATAGACCACGAAATCCTTGCTGTATCCCAGCCGGTCTCCGTACATACGAAGAATTCTCAGGCAAGCGGAGTGAAAAGTCAGAATCCACATACCCTGAGTCGCACCGATAAGAGCGTCCACACGATCCCGCATTTCCCTTGCAGCTTTATTGGTAAAGGTCACTGCCAAAATCTCGTAGGGGGAAACCCCTTCCTGCCGAATAAGATGGGCTATGCGGTGTGTCATGGTGCTGGTCTTTCCGCTGCCGGCCCCGGCCAGAATCAGCAGAGGGCCATCTTTGTGAACTACGGCCTTACGCTGTTCCGGGTTCAGTTGCTGTAAATAGTCTAAATCATTGTTCATGTATCGTCTCCTGCTTCTGTCTCATAATGATCGCGTCTCCTTCCCTGTCCCTAAATCAGTTTATCATATCGGCCTATTTTTGGGAACACAAAACCACTCCCCTGCATGTCTTCCGTATGAAAGGGTAACTGGTTTTTCTGTATACTTTTCGTCGATGCATTATAAATAACTACTAACTACTATTCTTGATTTATATACTCTTCATAGGTGCACGCCTTATCGACGATGCTTCCGTCCTTTTTTATTTCAATGATGCGATTTGCCACGGTTTGGATAAATTGATGGTCATGGGAGGAAAACAGCATCGCCCCTTTAAAGTCAATCAACCCGTTGTTTAAAGCGGTGATAGATTCCAAGTCCAAGTGATTCGTCGGCTGGTCCAGCACGAGAATATTGGCCCCGTAGAGCATCATGCGTGACAGCATACACCTCACCTTCTCACCGCCGGACAGAACCTTGACCGCTTTGAACACATCGTCTCCCGAAAACAACATCCTGCCTAAAAATCCACGCATAAAGGTCTCCGTTGTTTCTTGCGTAAATTGGCCGAGCCACTGCACCAGATTTAAATCCGAATCATTGAAAAAAGCAGAATTGTCCAAAGGGAAATATGATTGGGACGTACTGGCTCCCCACTTAAAAGTTCCTTCGTCCGGTTCTATTTCATTCATCAATATCTTAAACAGCGTGGTGTTTGCAATTTCATTCTCACCCACGAAAGCAATTTTATCCTCTCTGTTCATCTGAAAGGTTACCTTATCCAAAATCTTGACCCCATTGACAGTTTTGCTGATGCCCTCTACGAACAAGGCATCTTTACCGATTGGCCGGTCTATGGTAAATCCTACAAAAGGGTATCGTCTTGATGATGTCGGCAGTTCGTCCACTGCCAGCTTATCCAATAGTTTCTTTCGTGATGTTGCCTGTTTCGACTTGGACTTATTGGCGGAAAAGCGCTGTATAAAGCTTTGCAGCTCTTTTATTTTATCCTCGCTCTTTTTGTTCTGATCTCGCAATATTTTTTGGGTGAGCTGACTGGATTCGTACCAAAATTCGTAGTTTCCGACAAACATATTTATTTTTCCATAATCTACATCCACTACATTTGTACAGACGGTATTAAGGAAATGACGGTCGTGGGAAACGACAATGACAGTGCCTTGGTAGTCCAGAAGGAAATCTTCCAACCAGTTTATGGCGACCACATCCAGATGGTTCGTGGGCTCGTCCAATAGAATAATTTCCGGTTTTCCAAACAAGGCCTGGGCCAGCAGGACCTTGATTTTTTCGTTCCCCGTCAAGGCGTTCATTTGCAGGTGCAGCACATCAATGCCAAGCCCCAGCCCTTGAATAAGTATGCCGGCGTCGGATTCCGCCTCCCAACCGTCTAACTCTGCAAACTCACCCTCGAGAATGGAGGCAGTAAGGCCGTCCTCGTCAGAAAAATCCTCTTTGGCATATAAAGCTTCTTTTTCTTTCATAATTTCATATAATCTTACATTGCCCATTATGATCGTATCTAGTACTGTATACTCTTCGTAGGCAAAATGATCCTGCTTGAGCACGGATATGCGCATGTGCGGTGGGATGGAAACTTCTCCGGTGGAGGGTTCCAGGTCGCCGGACAATATTCTTAAAAACGTTGACTTCCCCGCTCCATTTGCGCCGATAATGCCGTAGCAATTTCCGGGGGTAAATTTCAGGTTCACATTTTTAAACAATGGGGATCCACTGAAATTAAGACTTACATTTGTTATTGTTATCATGATTTCTCCTTGTGTTGAAACTGTCAAATACAAAGTTTACATCATCTGCGCATATAATGCAAAACTATTTCTACGAATATGAAAATAAAAAAGCGACTCCGGAAACGATCCCGGAGTCGCCACGGCTTTGTGCGATTAATACTCGATAAATTTGTCGCCCATGACGCCGCAGATGCTGCATTTGTCCGGACGTGCCTTCTCGATGTTTCCGCAAATGGGACAGAGGTAATAGAAAACTTCTTCTGTCTGGTCGATATTTTCCAATGCATCCTTATAGAGGCCCGCATGAACCTCTTCCGCCTTCATGGCAAAGGTAAAGGACATGAGGGCAGCCTTGTTTCCTTCCGCCTCAGCTTGCTTTACGAAATCCGGATACATCTCTTTGTACTCATAGGTTTCACCTGCAACACCATCTTTAAGATTGTCAGCTGTGGAGCCTACTTTTCCTGCAACCTCAAAATGCTTTAGAGCGTGCAATGTCTCTGCATCCGCAGCAGCCCTAAACAATTTTGCCGCATTGCTTTTTCCGTCTTTTTCAGCTTTCTTGGCGTAGGCTGTGTACTTTCTGTTCGCCTGGGATTCTCCGGCAAATGCTGCCATCAGATTTTCCAATGTTTTGTTCTCACTCATCGTTTGTCTTCCTCCTGTTTAATATTAAATAGTTTTTACCCTAAAAATGACTTTGTAATCGTTTTTTGGGGAAGGTTATAAAGTCGATCGGTAACGCGAGATTGCTTTCAAAAATTCCGCGCCATAGCGTTCCAGTTTTGTCTGCCCTACACCGTTCACTTCAAGCATTTCATCCTCTGTTTTGGGTAGACGAGCGCACATATCCGCCAGAGTTGCATTAGAAAAAACTACAAA
>JBAYOC010000133.1:0-4518 GCA_041678465.1 Anaerovoracaceae bacterium
TCACAAATCAATTCAACATCATCGATGAAGCATCCAAGCTGTCCATCACGCTGTACCAAGAGACAAAGGAGTTTCTGGAAATCCAAAGAAATAAGCTGGACCGCCTGGCTCAGGAGCTCTTGGAGAAAGAAACCCTAAATGAGGCAGAAATTGATGCAATCCTATGTGACAGCGGGGGCGCTTAATCGGTACACCTCTTGCGCATCGAATCCCCGTTGGGTATAATAAAGAAGTCTCGGAAAAGGTGCCAATTAAGGAACGCCCCCACTGTCACATAGAGGAAATTAGATGCTATTTAATTCGTTCAGTTATTTAATATTTTTCCCAATCGTCGTGTTGCTTTACTTTGCGATTCCTCACAGGGTCCGATATTTGTGGCTCCTGGTTGCCAGCTACTATTTTTACATGGCTTGGAACCCCAAATACGCTCTGCTCATGGCGCTGTCTACAGTCCTTACCTATTTGAGCGGGCTTTTGATCGGCAAGGAGAATCGGCTGGCCGACGCTGCGGGGACCGGGAGTCGGACATACAAACACACAGTTTTTCGTAAAAAGCTCTGGGTGTTTTTGTCCATGACCTCCAACCTGTCCATACTCTTCCTATTTAAGTACTTCGATTTCTTTATTGATAACGCAAACCGGGTCTTGGGTCGTTTCGGCATGGAGCTGCTCAATCCCGCTTTTGATGTAATTCTGCCTGTAGGTATTTCCTTTTACACCTTTCAGGCCCTTTCCTATACCATGGATGTGTATCGGGGCGAAATCTACGTAGAGAAGAATCCCTTTAAATATGCACTGTTTGTATCCTTTTTCCCACAGCTGGTAGCAGGGCCCATCGAACGATCGAAAAATCTGCTGGTACAGATCAGTAGGCGGCACGACTTTGATTATGAACGGGTAAAGAACGGCCTCTTGCTCATGTTTTGGGGTTTCTTTCTGAAATTAGTGGTGGCTGACCGCGTTGCGGTAATTGTAAACACCGTATACAACGATTACACGAACTACCACGGTCTCCTTCTTATGGTGGCCACTCTCTTCTTCGGAATACAGATTTACTGCGACTTTGCCTCCTACTCCCTAATTGCAAAGGGCAGCGCCCAGATTCTGGGATTTCGGTTGATGGACAACTTTAATCAACCCTATTTCGCCAGAAGCATCGGTGAATTCTGGCACCGCTGGCACATCTCGCTTTCAACCTGGTTTCGCGACTACCTGTACATTCCCCTGGGCGGCAACCGCAAAGGAACCCTTCGGAAATACATCAACATCATGATCGTCTTCCTGGTCAGCGGTCTCTGGCACGGTGCCAACTGGACCTTTTTGATCTGGGGCTTTCTTCACGGCGCTTTTCAGGTTATTGGGCAGATTACGAAACCACTTAAAAACTGGCTTACCGACCTCCTGGGAATCAACCGTGAAGCAGCCAGCTACAAGCTGGGGCAGATGATTATTACGTATATCTTGGTCAATTTTGCATGGATTTTTTTCCGGGCGCCCCATTTTACTGCGGCTAAGGCCATCATTGGAAACATGTTTTCCTATTGGAATCCCTGGGTTTTGGCGGACGGGAGCCTATACGATCTGGGGCTTTCCCCTGAGAGCTTTTGGGTGGGCATTATATCTATACTTTTGCTGGCCGGTGTGAGCCTTGCCCAATATCGGGGCATCCATATCCGGGAGAGATTTACGGAGCAAGGGTTGTTTTTTCGCTGGTTCGTGACTTTGGGCCTGTTGTTCTCCATTATTATCTTTGGGATATATGGTCCGGGTTACAGCGCCAGCCAGTTTATTTATTTCCAGTTTTGAGGTGACGGATGAAAAGGGTGAAACGCATTGCAGGAACCATAGGCTTCATTCTCATCTTCCTTCTGCTTCTGTCGGAAGTGAGCGGTCTTGTGATGCACAAGCAGATTGAAGGCCGATGGAATATGACCGCCAAGGTGGCCGGCTTCTATAACGAAGAACCGGACAGCTTTGACGTGTTGTTCTTGGGGTCGAGCCACATGTACTGCTCCGTTGATCCGGCGGTTTTCCAAGAGGAAACAGGCCTGTCGTCTTACGTTTTTGCCACTCAGCAGCAGCCTCTTTGGATTACCTACCACTATATGGTGGAAGCGCTAAAAATCCAGCATCCACAACAAATAGCGGTGGAAATTCACATGGCCATCCAGACGGAAGACTATCTCGACGAAGGGACTAACCATTCGGCAATCGATCCCATCCCCATGTCGGAAAACAAGCTGAAGATGATTTCCGCCTCTGTTCCCGAGGGGGAGCGCCGCTATTATATCTTCAACATCATGAAGTATCATGACCGGTGGGAGGAGTTGGAGAAGGAGGATTTTGTCCGCACCTTTGAAAGAACCACGGATCCGGATAAGGGCTTCGTGCGTTTAACCGAGATCTCCAAAGAGGTGGAGTGGGAGGACGTTTCCGACGTGACAAAGAGCAAGGTCGGTACCGAGAAGAACATGGAGTATCTGAATAAGATTGTTGACCTTGCTGAGGAAGAAGACATTCCCTTGTTGCTCTTCAAATCCCCATCTAACGCAACGGTTGAGGAGAAGACGTTCTATAACGGCGTGGCGGAACTAGCTGCGCAGAGGGGTCTTGCCTTTATCGACTTCAATGACGCGGAGCATTACCAGGAGATTGGATTGGATATTAAGGAAGACTTCTACGATCAGCGCCATCTCAACGAAGCCGGCATGAGGAAATTCGTGCCCTATTTCAGTACCTTTTTACTTCATTAAACGGCTAAGTGCCGGTAAATTCAAAATATTCTGATTAAATTCTCTCCCCGCGGGTATAAAGCATAGAATGAAATACCTTTTTAGAGAGGAGAGGCGACCAATGAAAACAATTCTTGTACCCATAGACGGCTCTGAAAATTCAAAGAGAGCCATGTTAAAAGCAAAAGAGCTTGCAGATTGCTTAGGGAGCAAAATCATTGTTATGAATGTGATGAACATAGTAACTACTGTATCCTTTTATCCCGGCCTGCATGCACCGAAGTCCGGTGGAGCAGTGGACTGGCCGGGTCTTTATGAGACGGCAAAGCAAAGGTCCGAAAAACTCCTGGATGAAGCGAAAGAGTTGCTGAGTGGTTCGAATGTGGAGACAGTAATGATCGATGATCCATCCGGCAAATTTGCTTCCGCGGTTGTAGACTTAGCCAAAGAACGGGATGTGGATCTCATTGTAATGGGGTCCAACGGAATGGGTTCACTGAAACATCGGCTGTACCTGGGAAGCGTTACCACTAAGGTCTTACATATGACGGACAAAGCAGTATTGGTTATTCAATAACAGCAAAAAACCAACCACGGGGACAGACCCCGTGGTTGCTTTTGCCCCCAGAGGGACAGACCCTTTCCCTTGCTTTCATTACAATATGGTTTCACTTTCCCCGGTTCGTTGCAGAGCCGGGGAATTTTATGATACAATAATTCAAATGGAGCAGTAAATGCAAAATGTTTACTGCGAAAAAACTGTTAGTCGAACAGCCGTAGATTCCATCCAGCTAAAGCTGGGGAATTCCGGCATAGCACCACCCAGACATTTTTCCCAAATATGGTTAGGTGCGAAAAGGGGGAATTTAAACATGAGAAAAGGGATTTCATTCTTACTAATTATGGCTTTAGTCCTGACTTCCTTTACCGCGGCATTTGCTGCGGAAGCAGGGGCTCCCGCCGATGTGAAGGATACAAGGTATGAGGCAGCTGTCTCTGCACTAATGGAAAAGGGTATTGTTTCCGGCTATCCCGATGGTAGCTTCCGCCCGGAATGGACCATCAGCAGAGCAGAGGCCAGCATCATAGCCGTTAAGGCCATGGCGCCTTCGGAGGAAGCCCTGAAGGAAGCGGCAAAAAGTAGCTTCCCGGATTTGACGGGATATGACTGGGCGGCAAAATACATAAACTACGCGGCAGCAAAAAACGTGATTTCTGGTTACCCCAATGGCACCTTTGATCCCGCAGGACAGGTAACCTATGCGGAGCTGGCATCTATGCTGGTACGGGCTCTGGGCTATAAAGTGGAAGATCTCACCGGAACATGGCCGGATAACTTTATTACAAAGGCTGCAACCCTGGGGATTTTTACGGATATAGACCATCAGGTCAATAATGTCAACACTTCAGCCCTGAGAGGCCATGTTGCACTTATGACTTTTAGAGTGGCAGGCGACATTACGAAAGCGAATAAACCGGACGGCGCCACGGATCCCGGAGAGGACGATGCGGATGATCCGACAGAAAACCCGGCAGGTTCTTTAGCTGATTTTAGCGGTAGAGCCTTCGGTATCGTTTTAGACACGGCGACGGTTTTAAACGATAAGGGCGATGTGGTGGACGAGTATGAATTCTTATTCGGTGATAAAACATTGTATATCCAGACGAATGGAAAGGTTATCACAGATTCAATCCCCACAATTGATGGACATCTCACAGCCGGAGACTTATACGCTCTTCAGATGAGCAACGGTGTAGTAACGAGGTTCGGGACTTCTGATAATAA
>JBAYOC010000134.1:0-4510 GCA_041678465.1 Anaerovoracaceae bacterium
ATCCCCCCGGGGCAGCTGAAAGGTTAACTTGGCACCCTTATATACATCCTTCTGCAGGAAATATTTCTTACCGCCCCCCTCTTCAGTGAGGAAATAGTCTAAGCTCCCCCAACCTTTTCTTCCGGTGTCCACCAGTACAGAAGTGATGTTGGTAAAATTGCCCCAGGCGCCTCGATACCCGCTGGCAGTCAGGGAGAAGGACTTGGTGCCTTCTAATTCCCCGGGAATAAGGATCCCATTATTGTCCCAATTGTGCATAGCATCCTGGGGGTATCTGTTTTGGGCTAAGGCGCTCCATCGATGATTAATCCATCCGGATTCCTTATTCATATAATAAAGAGGCAGCGTATAGGTTACGCTCTCGTTCCGGTCGTTGCGCCACACGGGATTGGATGAAGTAGAAACCTGGGTAAAGATTGCCGTCTTTCCCGCAGGGATATCATAATTGAAGGCCAATCGGTCTTGAAGGGTATTTGTCCAGACTGTATGATTCGCCACCCCGATCCCTCCATTTATAACCTCTGCATTTTCTACTTGTCCATAGGTTGCAATCTTTGGAAGAGTAGCAAAACTGCCCTTTATACGAACGTAGCCCCCGGAAAGGGGCTCCGCGGCGAGAAGTTCATTATCGCTTGCCGGAAGATCTCCTTCCGTCTCCTCCAACAAATCCACCCGAATGGAGTCAAGCCACATCTTTGCAGTTATTTCCCTCCCGTATTCACTGGCATAAAAGGTTATAACGTGCGCTCCCGGCTGCAAAAGACTGGGGTGGCTGTAATGTCCCCTACCGGAATTGGGAACGCATGCATCCCACAGCTTTCCGTCGATCTTCACATAGCTCTGGGTCCAGGCCGAGTTCCCCCCGCCGTATGCGTTTCCTTTTTCAAGCAAGTAGTCAAGGGATAAAAAGCCCTTTTTCCCTTCCGGCACAGTAAAGGTGATGGCTGTTGATACATAGGGATCGGAATAATAGCCATTGCCACTTTTCCTTTTGTATCTTAAATCCGCCCCTTTATAATAACCTTCGTTTATCACTTTCACCAACCCGCTATAGCGATTAACCTCCACACTGGCATAGTTGAAGAAAGAATTGGTGTTTTCTGCATCTTCAAAGTCATCGGAATAGGAAGCGACCGTACGATAGCCCAGAGAACCAAACTGCGCTCCGGGAGGAAGGGTTGTATTGTGAGTTACGTTCAACACGTCTCCATTGCTTCCGTCGGGATTTTTGATCTCATATTCATAGTAGTAGGTTGTATTGGGATCCAGATCATAGCTTTTAGACAAGGTTCCAGCCTCTCCTTCTGCCACGGACACGCCTAAAAGATTCTTCTTCTCCACTCCAAAAGACAGAATGGACTCCCCCATTCTCCCTTCTTCAATTTTCTCCCGGCTTGCCATGAGGAACCTGCCGTTCCCGGCCGAAAGCCTCGATTCAAAAGAGCTGACCAAATCAGGGGTATAAAGTGATGCCGGGTTTGTCTCATCATAAATAATCAGTGTGTTGATGTCCTTTTCAGCCTTTAGATTCTTTGAGATATAACGGTTAAGGATCTGCGGGAGAGATTGGTTCCATTTAAGAATATAATTAAGGCTTTCCCCGGCCCCGGGGGTGTTATATCCCACCTGAACGGCTGCCAGCACGTCCGAGGCGCGACCATTTTCAACTGTGGACATAGGTATTCCGATTTCGCTGAAATCTCCTTCTCGCACCGTATCTGTCTCCGTGTTAAACACAAAGAGCTTCAGCCTTTGTTGGTAGATGCTATAGCCCATATTGTAAACATAGACCCAATAGGCCCCGGTAGTCACATAGACCTCACCGTCGACTTCTTTTACAAAAGGAACCTTGTCCCCACAGCTGGGATAGTCGCTGCCGCTCTTACGGATGTAGTGCGATCGATCAAACCCATCAGAGATACCAAGAACTCTTGCGTGCACATAGCGGTAGGAACTGCTCCTGCTATCCCAGGTAAAGGCAAGATATTTACACACGCCCCCTTCATCATAGACAGGATTGAGCCCGGAAGCAGAGGCGTTTGAACTGTCGCCATGTGCAGGGCTCAGATACACAATGCCGTTACTGCGCCCATAAATGCGGACATTTTTAATATATGTGTCCATCAACTCGCCGGAGGCGTATCTTTGCCGCAACACTGTCAGAATCATCAATTTACCTTCTGTATCGATGCCCAGCAAAGTATGAGTAGCGGCCCCAAACCCATAATCCTGGGCCGGCAAAGACTCCAGAGAGATGGATTCGTTTTCCGGGTCAAAAAGCCCCCGATGCATAGTGTTACCGCTCTGTGTGACAAAATGAATCTGTCCGCCAATCCTTCTTGCGGGTCCGTCCATGATCGAACCGTCGTAGACTTTTTGAATCTGTCCCGTCAGGGTGGAGATTCTAAATATACCGTCTTTTTTAAGGGTGTAGATCTGATCCCTTTCGACAAAGCAATTCTTTCCCACCTCCATGTTCAAAAGGGTCAGGTAGGACCCGTTGTCCTTCGTAAGAACTAGCGTCTTACCACTTGCCACAAAATAGAGGTAGCTGCCGGTATCATCCTGTGCGAAATACGGTCCCGTCCTCACTGCAGGAACAGTCAGAAGTGCATCCGTGAAGGTATATGTCCATCGCGTATCACCCTGGGCTGCATCCCAGTCCCAACAGCTGATGGTATAGGGTGGCTCCGGATAGCCACCGCTGTCTGTGTTAGGCCAGTTGGCGTCGATCTTGTACAGTCTCTCATCATCCACAATATAGTTTTCATTTTCATAGAAGGTCCACTCACCCTGGTATCCGAAGGGTGTGCTTATAGTCGCAGTCCTGCTTGCTGCCTGTGCCGGCGAATTTGAAGCTGTGGGAGCCATCTTTTCCAAAGTAATGCGAGCATCTATTCTCTGTCTTAAAAGTTCTTGCTCTAATCCCGACAGGTTTGCTTTGACTTTATCGTATTCTGCTGTACCACCTGCGAGAATGGTAATATCTGCAGTCTTTCCTGCAATGGCATCAAGGCTTATTACCGGGGCTACGTTGATGACTTCTGAGGTTCTAATGGTCTCTGCGGTCAGGTAGTCATCCTCTGTTATGTACTCAGAAAGGGTCTCTTCCACCCACACATCTTTGGCTATCAATTTTATCTCAAAAGCACCAACCCCTTCTTTGGGGAAACCCACTTTTTTCCCGGTTCCGAAGGAATAGTCCACAAAGCCATCCATAGCTGCCGGCAAGATCCAGTCTGCAGCACCTTCCTCTTTGAAGCACCAAGTCCGTTCTATCTGGTCGCCGTCGGTGATCGTACCGTCTTCTACGATAATTTGGGCCCTGTTGGATCCGGCATTGCGGATATAGGAGGATTCTAAAAAGAGATCTGCTTCAGGGGGCTTGTCCCGGGCTACAGAAAAGTCCGCCGTCACTTGATCGGACTTTCCACTTTTATCTTGAGCATATATGGTATAACGGTAATCCGTGCTTTCCATATTTTTGGTCAGGAACTCCATGCGGCAATTCAGAAAAAATTCGTCTGACGCTTGTGCTTCAATAGGCCTGGTCTTAATGGTGTCACCGTTGTTGAAGTTGTTGTTGCCGGAGACTATATTGTGATGAAGCGTCACCTTTTCTCCCGTATCTGGATGCTCCAATCGGACCCACAGAGTCTCCAGTTCAACGTCGGGGTTTTTAGCGATTGTCATATGTAAGGTGGTCTTGCGATTCTGCTTCATAGGACCGGTAAGGTTGTGCATTATAGTAGGCGTGTCCATGACCTGAATGGGCTTGGTAACGGAAACCGTATTGCTTCCCTGAGGTGTTACTTTCAGCGTCACTTGCTTGATGCCCTGTGTTTGGTAAGTGACGGTAGCCCTCACCTTGGAAATCCGCTTTATGCGACCCCCGGGAGCTGTAAAACTATTGTTTGCTTTTCCTTCTGCATAAGTCCTGGTTGCGGACCAGGGCTCGTCATCCACTAGGAAAACGGAACTGTCCTCCGCCAGTGCCGGATGCCCCACATAGGTAGTCGGCGGAAGGGATAGCTCTGGGTTGACGCTGATCTCTATGCCCGGCTCCGGTTCAGGAGGAAGGATTGGTGGATCTTCCGGCTCCTCCGGTGGCTCAGGATTTTCCGGCGGAACTTCGAAGAGCATAACCTGTCCCTCCACGGAAAAGGTCTGATAGTAGAGATCATTATTATAGACACTCCTGTGAACACCGATAAACTGCCCTTGTGTCAGCCCGCTATCAGAGAGCACAGAATTGAAATAAAAGTGTTCCATTATATAATCTTCATCGAGGCCGGCGTTGCGCCAGACCGGGTTTTCGCTGAGAAATGCGGTGGCGGTGGCGTATTTGTCTGTATTGGAGAATCCGGATTGTATGGCAAACTTCCCAACATAATTCGCTGCGCTTTGATTTGCGGCAATTTGATTTACTGTCAGCCAATTCTTTGTATAGGCCGCTGTACCAGTATCTGAATCTCTGGGGAAGTCATCGTTACAATAGAGTCCGCGATTG
>JBAYOC010000135.1:0-4504 GCA_041678465.1 Anaerovoracaceae bacterium
TGACTCCGCAAATACAGGGAACTTTTTTTCCAATTCTTTCAAAGTCATCGATGGTGAGTTCCACGCCCATCTCTCTTGCCAACATAATCAAATGTAGAATTACGTTAGTGGACCCACCCATGGCGATATCCGTGGTCACTGCATTCAAGAAAGCCTCTCTAGTAAGTATATCGCCGAGGCGAAGATTTTCGGAAACCATCTCCACAATCCTCTTCCCTGCTCTTCTGGCCGCTCTCAATTTGTCCGCATATACAGCGGGAATCGTAGCCGTATGGGGTGGCGTGATACCCAGGACTTCCATCATGATCTGCATACTATTAGCGGTTCCCATGCTGGCACAGGCACCGGGACACATGCAGGCAGCGTTCTCAACCGCCATCACTTCAGGAGAATCGGGGTCCTTGCCTATGGTCATAGGTGCCACATCGCATGGCAGAAGGTCAACACCCTTATGTTCAATAGGCAACATTGGGCCTCCGGTAAAGATGATAGCGGGGAGGTTCATGCGAACCGCGCCCAGGCATACACCGGGGATGATATTGTCACAGCTTGCCAGTAGGATTAAACCATCAAACTGATGCACCGTGGATACGTATTCGATACCCATTGCTACAGCATCCCTGCCCGCCAACTCAAACTTCAGCTCTTCTTCACCGACGATCATGTCTCCGCAAGTCGACGGTGCTCCAAATTCGAAGGGAATTCCTCCTGCGGCCCAAACTCCCTGTTTGATTACTTCCACATATTTCTCCAGATGAGTGTGGCCGGGTGCGCCTTCGTTGTAAGTATTGACAATGCCAATGTGGGGCTTATTCCGGATGTCTTCATCTCCGAAACCGCATCCCTTCAGCATGGCTCTTCGCATCAGTGCGTCTGCACCGATAAATTTTTTATTCATTATAAAAAGCCCTCGTATTTCTTTTTGACAACTGCGGAGAAGACGTGGTCAATCATGGTAATGAAATCAAACACAGGGAGTCCTGTTGCTTCTTGTACGGCTTTCCCGTAAGGAGGCAACATGCTACATTCTAAGAGAATTGCCTTGATATCAGGATTTTCTTTTACCATGTTTGTGGCTATTTCCACTACTTCTGCTTCCACCAGTTCTGAATCGAATACACCGGTCTCCTCAACGCCATATTTTGAGAAGTTTTCCGTATTTTCAAGACCTCTCACAATTACGTTTGTAGGGTCCATATTGACTGCATCAAAAAATGTCTTGTCCAGGCTTCCGGCCACTGCACTGAGAATACCTACTTTTTTTCCTTTACCTATAATGGTGGAAATAAAGGGTGCCTGCAGCAAGCTGGACAGGAAAACCGGAATATCTAATTCCTCGGATACCTCTTTTTGAAAGAGGGCAAAGAAACCGCAATCTGCTGTAATCGCCCGAACTCCCTCAGTTTGAAGCTCTTTCGCTGCCTTGAGCAGGATCTCAAGAGCAGTCTTATCTTTGTTAAGCAACCGGTCAAAGGTCAGACCTTCAACCAGCTTGTACCTGACAGGATAGTTATATGTGGATGCATTTCCTACATCGCCGGGGATAAACGGAGCATAAAAGTCTAAAAGCAGGATTCCGATCGCTTCTCCGTAATTCATTTTACCCGGTTGCGCTTTGTATAACATATTATCCCTCTCCTTCACATTATTACCAGTCCAGTTTCTAAAAACTACGCATCTTAGCTTAGGAGAGATTATTCTTATTTTTTTAAGAATAATCTCTCCAGGTTGTTAAGTCTTTAATGGAGTTTATTTGTAATTGTCAATTTCTGAATAGTATAGATCTAAAATGTCTCCGGCTCTCGGTCCGCCATTTTCTCTGTAATAATCGTAGACCGGCTGGGCGTATTCGAAGAATACCGCTCTCTCTTCCTCAGTGAGGTTTACGATCTCGATTAAGTCTTCACTTTCCCATCTTTCGAGAATCGCATCGTCATCTTTGGACAGGCCTGCGCTATATCTTTCACTGGCTGCCGCGTCGGCATCGATGATGATCTGTTGCATTTCAGCATCCAGAGAATCCCAAAGGTCTTTGTTGATAACGAAGGTGAAGTTGTAAATGTCAGCATTTGCAAAGGTTGCATAATCGCAGACTTCATAGAATTTCATATTGTCTACGGCGCTCAGGGGGTTGGTCTGACCGTCTACTACACCCAGCTGCAGAGCAGAGTAAACTTCTGCATAGGCGATTGGAGTTGCACTTCCGCCATAGGCTTCGAAGCTCTTGGCGATCAGCGGGGCTGCCATGGTTCTGATCTTGAATCCCTTAAAGTCATCAGGGCTTCTCAGGGGTTTGGTACCTGTCCAAACGAAGTACCCTTCCGGTGCCCAACGGATGACCTTCAGGTTCTTTTCGAGATGGAGCTCGTTCATGAGGGCCATGGTCTCGCTGTTATCAAAGAAGTCCTGTGTCTTAGCAAGATCATCGGGTAGCATGAAGTGTAGCATCATAAAGTTTGCTTCCGGCAGGAAAGCACCCATGGCACCGGGATCAGTAAGACCGAGTTCAATGCCGCCACTCTGAATCAGTTCTGTGCCTACCTGGGAGTCGCCAAGCTGGTCGACAGGGTAGATCTCAAGAACATATTTGCCACCGTTTCTTGCTTCAAATTCTTCTTTAAAGTATTGTGCATAAATATCCTGATAGTCTCCGGGGTATTCTTCGTGAACGTATTTCCAAACGACGGGCGCCGCGGTGTCTCCGTCGTCCGGTGTCCCAGGATCAGCTGCATCGCCACCGCATCCGGTCACGATCAGGGAGAGGGCGAGTATGGCGAGTAATAACAGTGTAAGTTTCTTATTCATCCTTTTAATTCCTCCTTAATAAAATAACTTCTCTTTCACATACTTCTATTTAAAGCTGATTACATGATTGATGTCAGCATTAAATGACATAGACGAGATCGCGGAACCAAAGTGCAACCTGTGGGAAAAGAACCATGGACGCTGATACTGAAACGTACATCAAAAGGTAAGGTATAATGCCCTTAATAACCGTTTTGAAGTTTTCTTCGAAAATGGCTGCAGCCGTGAAGATATTGCAACCAAAGGGAGGAGTGATAGCTCCGATGGCAGCCTGAAGAGTTACAATCATGCCTAGGTGAATCGGATCAATGCCTGCTTTCACCGCCACCGGGAAGAAAATCGGTGTCAGGATTAGGATGACAGGGATTGAATCTACGAAGCAACAGCATACGATAAAGAAAACAGTAACGATTAGCAAAACGCTCAGTGCGCTGGGATCTGTGCCAAGGGTAGCAGCGATTAAACGCTGGGGAATGCCGGCATATGTAATGACCCATGAAAAAGCTGCACCTGCAGAGAGTAGGATGAATATGGTTCCGGTAACAGACCCTGTACCTAGAGCCAAACGCACCAGATCTTTCCACGAAACCGATTTGTAGATGAACTTCTCTACAATGAAAGCATATAGGACAGATACGGCGGCGGCTTCTGTGGGGCTGAAAGCTCCGGAGTAGATTCCACCCAAAATAAGAACCGGGAATCCAAGGGGTATGAGGGCTTCCTTCGTGGCTTTCCATCTATCGGCCCATGAGACTTTTTCAATCTGTATAATCCCTTTTCTTTTCGCAACGAGAAATTCATAGACTGAAAAAACCAAGAACAACATCAAACCGGGGCCGACTCCGGCAATAAACATCTCTGCTACTGACACGCCGGTGAGAACGGCATACATGATCATAGCAATGCTGGGTGGGACCAAAAGGGCGATGTTGGCTGTTGACATGGTGAGACCAATTGAATGAGAAGTTGTATAGTTCAATTCCTTCATCTGGGGAAGAACGGTCTTTCCGATGGCAACCAGAGTCGCTTGGGTAGAACCGGAAATCGCTCCGAAAATAGTGCAGGTACCGGCTACTGTAATTCCCAATCCACCGCGGAAATGACCTACAAAGCTCTGTACAAAGTTCAAGAGCCTGCGGGCAGACTGTCCTGCGCTCATAATATCAGCAGCATAAATGAACATAGGGACTGCCAACAGAACAAAGGAATTGACGCCTGTGACAAATGTTGAGGCTATGTTTGTGAGACTGAAATTGGGATAGTATATATCCATCACTGCCAATGGTCCTATCATCATACCGAGGAACATGGGCAGAGCCAGTACTAAAAATCCAACCATAAAACCTAATAATATTGTGATCATCGTTTTCTTTACTTCCTTTCAGAGATATGAAATCCTACAGTGTCACTTCATCCGCATCGATTGTGCCGTAAATGCGCTCTGGACCCACGTAAACACTGTCCTTATCACGTATGTTCTTTATGAAGGCAAGTGCAAATTGCACGGTTCCAAGGGCGAATCCAATGGGCATAATGGCTACCGGCCACCATGCCGGCATCTCCAGGGCCGGTGTGACACGACCCATGGTATAGACGTAGATGACATAGTCCAGTGTAATCTTTGTGAGGAATGCCAGCGAGGCTACACACAGGGCGGAGTTTACTATCATCAGTACTTTCTTTCCCTTGTGCGGGATCA
>JBAYOC010000136.1:0-4496 GCA_041678465.1 Anaerovoracaceae bacterium
TCCGGGCTCAGGCTCGAGATTCGAATTCACAAGATCTAGCTCTATGACAAAAGGCAACACTCTATCTCCGATAATTGTAGAGTAATCGATTTCTAATGAACACGGAAATTGGGCAATTTCTATTGACACTGTGCACCTCCTATTCTTCTTCGCCACAGCCTGTGCAGATATCCTCGGCGGATGCACCGCCACAAAGAACAAACGGGGCTCCCGGGGTAGTTGTGGCGCCAAATTCTACGGGCACAGCTGTGCAGAGGTTTTGCGTGATGGTAAAGGTGCAGCTGCCATTTTCCACGCCGGGGCAGGTTGTAGGGCCAGGTGTTACAATGGGCGGACCGCAGCAAACGGTTGTTGTTGTACCGGGAAGGGCAAAAGGTGTCACGGTAACTGGTACGCAAACAGATGCGGTCTGATAACCGGTGGCCGGGCAGGTAACTACCTGCTGTGGGCCTATATTCAAAGTTGACATTATTCAACCTCCATTTTCATATTTCTATAATTTATGAAAACAAAACAGTTGTTGTGACAAAGACAACAAAGGGACAGACCCCGCGGGTGCCGCCGTAGATTCCATCCGGCCGAAGCCGGGGAATCCTGGCATAGCACCTACCAGACATTTGCGCTGCAGATGTGGTTAGGTGCGTAAAAGCAACCACGGGGTCTGTCCCTCCGGTATAAAAAGAAACCACGGGGTCTGTCCCCGTGGTTGGCGATTTTAATCTCTCAACAATGAGCCGTTAGGCTTTGGAAGTGCAATTTTATCGATTCGATTTATCTTACAGAAGTGATCAAAGAAGTTCTGAGCCGCTTCTTTCTCAGGCGCTTTTTTCTTCAGAGAAATAATATCCCTCAGTATCTGCGCCATCAAGGCGTTATCGAAATAACGATATCTTCCTGTATTCCATGTCATGCTATGTGGGCTCTTTTCGTTCACGTAGTAATTCCAAAAATACATCGCTTCGGCTTCTTTTTCTGTGAGATGAATCCGGAATTCTTCATGCGCAGGAACTATACCATCTTCACAGGTCTTGCCGACAAATTCAGTGCTGACCATAAATACGCCTAAGATGCGTCTATCTTGCTCATGCTCTTCGGGGGCCCTTGCCGTTAAAAGGCAAGCGCTGTTCTGATGCAGACGGGCAGGGCGGTTGAGCTTGCCTTTCTTTTCGCCGGTCTTAATGGCGCCGGTGGTAACGCTCCAGTCCTCAAAAACTCTTGTCTGATCCTCTTCCTGGCACCAAAATACAGCCTGCGAGCTCGGATGAATCTTAAGGTTTCTAATCAAGTTCTCGTTTCGCATCCGGACTTGCTGTTCCTTGAGCTGGGTGGCTCTTTCCTCTGCATTTCGGATTTCTTCTTTCTCGAGTTCGATCATTCTCTTTTCTTTTATCTTCTTTACTGCCGTTGCGGTCCTTTGATCCGACAGAATTAAATAAGTCCCAAATGCATCGGGAAAAACAAATTTTTTGTTCCCTTTTGGAAACTGTATTTCTACAAAGGAATCAGAGAAATCGACGATATTTCCCAGTCCAAAAACTCTGTGAGTCACTTGTTTTTTTAGGAGATCCATGTTAAGCCTCTCTTTCAAACTAAACTATAAAAAACCGCTCCCCGTCCTTTGCTATGCCTGTATGCAGAAAGATCTGAATGCGGTTGCAACATCATTATAGCATAATATTAAAAGAAAAGCAAATAAAATATTGACGCGTATATGTCCATAGTGTATAATAATAAATTTATTATAAAGGGAAGTCGAAGTTACTTCCCTAGCTCATATTCGGTCATCTTGTTTAGAAGCTGCCTGCGGGTAATGCCTAAGACCTCTGCAGACTTGTTCATATCGTAGTTATACTTCTTCAGTATGCAGTCAATGTACTCGGTTTCAGCCTCTTTTCTCATCTCTCTGAGGCCCTTTTCCTCTAAAGGTGGCACTGCTTTCTCTTTCTTTTTATCCAAAAGAGGGGCGGGAAAGGAGTCCCTCTGGATAACCCCATCCTCGGAAAGCACCACCATACGCTCTATGATGTTCTTCAGCTCCCGAATATTCCCGGGATAATCATAGGAAAGCAGTGCATCCATGGCAGTGGAATCGATGCAGCTTATAGTCTTTTTCATCTCGTGCTGTGATCTATTGAAGAAGTAGTTAATCAGGAGGGGTAGATCCTCGGTTCTCTCCCGTAAAGGCGGAATATGAATCACAATGGTGCTGATGCGGTAGTAAAAGTCTTCGCGAAAGCGTTCCGCTGCGATCTCCTCTGCCAAATTCTTGTTAGTGGCAGTCACAAGACGGAAATCCACATCGATTTCTTCATTGCTCCCCATTCGGTAAATACGCTTCATTTCAATCGCCTTAAGAAGCTTGGCCTGCATAGATAAGGGGATATCGCCAATCTCATCCAAAAAGAGGGTGCCGGAATCCGCCGCCTCAATGCGCCCGATCCTCCGACTTATAGCTCCCGTAAAGGAACCTTTTTCATGACCAAAGAGCTCTGACTCCAGGACCGTTTCGGCGATAGCATGGCAATTCAGATCCATAAAGGTCTTATTGGCTCTAGGGCTGTTTTCATGGATGTAGCGGGCTATGACCTCTTTCCCCACACCGGACTCACCCAATATGAGAATATTCGTGTCGCTGTCTGCTGCTTTTTTTGCGGTTGCAAGCACACTCTGAAAGAGCGGACTGCCGGTTTCCAGCATCGAGTCGTGTTGGTTTACCTTCTCCTTAAGGAGCTGATTCTCCTGTTTAAGTTCCAATATCCGGTGGAGCTTAGTGATCTCGCGTAAAAGTTCGCCCGGATCTCCTCCTTTTGTAACATAGGAGTAAGCTCCCTCCCTCATAGCATCAACAGCATTTTCAATGCTTCCATAAGCCGTTAGAATAATTACTTCAGTTCCGGGAAACCGCTCTTTGATTTCCGCCATGAGCTGTCTGCCGTCAATTTCAGGCATCATCAAGTCCGTGATCACCACATCAAAGGTTTTCTGTGCAAGAATCGTAAGGGCCATTTTTCCGGAAGTTGCAACCGATACCATATGCCCGTTGGCTTCCAAAATGACCTTCATTACATTGCAATAATCCTGCTCATCATCTACTACCAATATTTTCAAGCCTCGTTTGTTCATTGCCTTTTGCTCCTTCTGCTTATACTTCTTCAATGGGGATTGTGATTGTGAATACAGATCCCGCACCTACCTCACTATCCAGCTGTAAATCGCCGCCCATCTTGCTAACTTCATTGTATACGATGTAAAGTCCGAGCCCGTTACCCTCCCGTTTTTGCTTTGTGGTAAAAAAGGGATTGAAGATGTCCTCTTTAATCTCCGGAGGAACTCCTTGACCGTTATCGCTGACGGTGAGCATGATATGCTGTCTTTCCCTGTGCAGACAAGTAACTTCAATCTTCCCCTGTTGCCCGGAAATGGCATCGGCTGCATTGGAAATGAGGTTAATTAAAACCAGTTCAATAGCTTCTGCGTTGGCAACAACATCATGGGTTCCCGTAAATCTATAATAGATATCGATACCTTTGGCGTCCAGCCAATTCCTCTGAAGATCGATAGTATTGCTTATTTGCACATACAAGTTGACCGGTTCCTTTTTGTTGGATGTCATTCTTGAAAAGTTGAGAAGGTTTACTATAATCCTGCCGGACTTATCCACGGACTTCTCAATGACCTTTATTGCTTCATCGCGAGTAAACGTATCGTTTTCATCTACGTTCTTCAATACATAACAGTAGTTGCGTATCAGACCGAGGGGGTTTCGAATCTCATGGGCGATGCCCGCTGCCAGTTGACCTATGGCAATCATTTTATTGTCTTGGAGCATCTGCCGCTCGGCACTTCTCTGGTCCGTAACATCGATTATCATCAGCAGTATCTTCTGGACTTTTTGTCGGGTATCCTTTATGGTAAAGGTATGAGCCTCAAAGAGACCTCTGTCCACCGTGAAGTCCAAACTGTGTTCCTTCTCTTCTTCAAAAGTTATATCGATAAGCTGCGTCAATTGCTTGCCAACGGTCTCATCGGTTCGGAAAGCTTTCACCAGTGAAAGCCCGATGGCATTATGTCTGCGGATCTGCAGACGCTGAGCTAGGGCCTTATTAATATCTACGATCTTTCCTTCCCGGTTTACTTCAGCCAAATAGTAGGTAACTCCATCAAAGGTGGTCTGCATCTCATTCTGACTTTCTTTCAGGAGCTCCATTCTCTGCTGCAATTCTTCGTAGAGGCTTTTATTAGACTGATAGAATACGAAGAAGACACAGAGGACAGCCGCAAACAGTATTAGGAGGATGATACCAAACTTCTCCATAACGCTTTCAGCATATAGGGGATAGGAGATTCCTAGCCATTTCGATTGCAGATCCGTAAGGATTTGTCCATTATCCATATGATAGATAGCATTATTTAATATTTCAAAAAGGGTATCGTTATTCACGTCTACGCCGAGACAATAGTTTTTTTCGAAGAGATAGCCATGGGCACGTATTAAA
>JBAYOC010000137.1:0-4471 GCA_041678465.1 Anaerovoracaceae bacterium
ATATTTATGCCCTCTGTGGATGCCCCCTGCAACCCCATATCTTCCTCTGCTGCAAAAACAGGCCCCGTCACAGCTGCCAGTGAAGTCAGCATACATAGGATTACCAGAACGGACACAAGCTTTCGCATTCCTCTAAGTTTTCTATCCACTATATCCATCTCCTTTGTCATCTCTTTTTTTCCAAAACAATTAATATCATCTACCAGTCCATAACAACTGATTTAACACCGGTTTCATTCCAAAACTTTTCCTTTATTTCCTCCACCTCCTCAATGTCAGCCAAGCCATGTAGAAGCTTTACCTGCATGTTTTCATCATCATCGCCAAAGTTTAGAAATATCCACGACCGGTTAAGTTCAATTGTCTTCAGGCGCACTCCATGGACTCCATTCAAGCCCCATTTGTAGATTTTGTTGCCTATTAGGATGCCGAAGGTGGACACAACGATTTCTTCAACTTCCTTTTTCTCCTTGCTTAAGGACATGGAAATAATAGCTGAAGGTACTGAAAGGATGCGATTATCCCAGATAAGTTTTGCGTAGAAAAGCAGTCGGTTCTCTCTTATTAGAAAAACAAGCAAGATTACATTTAATAATGCAAAAACAAAAACTGCCTCTACTATAAGCATCACAGCGAACCATCCTGTGACAAAACAGCTAATTACAAATAGCAGGGCAAAACCATTGCGCTTTTCTTGTCTCGTTTTCATCCGCATCGCACTTCCTTTCCCCTCATATTTAATTTAGATGAATAGAATTGGAAGTTCATCGTCAATAAGTATGAAATCGCAAAAAAGAACCCCTCGTACTAAAGTACTAGGGGCCAGATTTATCAATATTTATATAGTTTTGCTCTTACTGGACTATTTTATTTTTAAATAGAATACTAATAAGCTCTGCGCGGCTACCCACTTCATATTTGGAAAAAATATTTCTTACATGGGTTTTAACGGTGCTTTCACTGATAAACAAAGACCCTGCAATTTCGCGATTGGATTCACCGGATAAAATGTGTTGAAGGACTTCCTGCTCCCTAGCTGTCAGCTCTTCTAGGGTTTTCATGCTAAGGCGGATGTTTGTTTGTTGTTTCTCACTCATACGATCATAAGCGGTAAGATAGGTGTGATTCTTAAGCAGCATAACCAGCTGCCGGTTTAGCGATGGCAACATGACCAAGGTAACACAAACAATGGTAAGCGCGATGACCGCAACATTTGCGTCGGGAAGCCGAATGGAAGTTATCGCCATGCCCAAAGCCCCACCTGACAGGACGCCGAACACATTTGCGGAAAGCCCAATGCCGAAAACCTTTGCTGGATTCTCTGTGTACTCTAACATCTCGCCGATAATGCTCCACCAAAAAAGGTCAAAAATTCCGCAGGCGCCAAGCATCAGGGTATCTACAAGAAGATAATCGGGAGCATTGCGTCCCAGTAGCATAAAGCTAATAAAAGCTCCCATAATCATGGCCATACCGATATACAAAATGTTTGCGCGATTCACCCTGGCAGGCAGGTTCCGCATAAAAAGAAGTGCAATGATATAAGGAACCGCCCAGTACCAGCTTGTCAACTTAGTGAGATGTTCAAAAGCGGGATTTATTACTTGATACATTAAGCCGGAATTGATCGTTATAACGAAAACAAACAGACACAATAGCATTAGGGGTTTTTCTATACCTCTACGCTGCAAGGTTTCTGTTCCTTCTCGCCGGCCACTCCTCGCCTCAGTGGGCAGTACCCAAATACAGACCATACCTATGACCAGACACAAAATTGAAAGAGTAAGTCCAACGAAGGGCGATAAATTTATAGCGACTACATTGATGCCAATCATAATGATATTTGAATAGATAAGGACATCGGCGCAGGATTTGATCCGCTGATTTCTAGGTGTAAAGGTCTTTAGAAAATATCCCCAGGAAGCTACAGCACAGCCCCCTGCGTATCCGCTCACAACCAATCCAACTGCCCACAGGGGGGACGGAGAAAAATAAAATGGTACAGTCGCTACCAAACACACGCTCATGCTACTGAGCATAGCATATTTTGCAATCCTTGAAGCTTTCACAAAGAAACCACAGGAAAACAGTCCCGCAAAATGCGCAATAATAGCAACCAATATGTAAGAAGATCCAAGCACATCGTAATAGGCCAGCATGCTATAGAGCACCTGTCCTTCAAAAAGAAATGACAGAAGAAAAGCAAAAAGCAAGGAGAACCCAGCGATAGAGTAAAAACGATTATTCATAGCTTTGACCTATAATCCTTTTTATTGGTAATGCTTATGCAAATTCTTCGAGGTAAAATATTGCCGTTCTTCCCTTATAGGGGTGTCTATATTATAACAACTTTAATCAGATTGGTCGATAATAAATTTACCAACATGGCTATGGTATATTGTCTTTGGTGTCTGACACTTTTGACAACTCCGACTCTCCAAACCCTTGCAATCGCTAGTTTTTCAACAAGTTAGTTGCGTTTGGTGTCTGACACCGTTATTTCACCGTCATTATTCGTTTTAATTGCCACAACATATAAAGCGGAACGTGATTGCCCCCTGCGTCCTTCATGGATGTCACCACTGAAACAGTCGGGTTGTATCGTTTCCGGTATTCCGAAAGTGACCTAGCCCGTTCATTGCGCTCTGACTTTACTTCAATGGGTACGATATCCATATTATTTTGAATAATAAAATCCACCTCAGCGGTGTTGCCGGACTTCCAGTAGAAGGGAGGATCCGCATACAGGTTTACAAGCTCGCATAATGCATAATTCTCAGTGAGGGCTCCTTTGAACTCACGGTATACTGCACTTTTTTCCAAAATAGCCGCGGCAGGTAGACGTGACATTTTGCGGAGCAAACCGATATCCGCCATATATAGTTTGAAATACTTTTGATCAGCATAAGCCGATAAGGGGAAAAACGGCTTTTCGATTTTCATTACTTTGATTACCATTCCCGCACTGATCAACCATTCTAAAGCATCTTCTAAATCCTTTGCACGAAGCCCTTTCTTCACCTGGCTGAATATAAACTTACTATTTTCTTTTGCCAGCTGTCCCGGAATGGAATGCCAGATAGCCGTTAATTTAGGAAAATCCTTGCTGGGCGCATGTTTTGCAAAGTCCAACTCATAGCTGTCGATTATTTTCTGCTGCACCGCTTCTAATCTCTCGATATCCTTTGTTTCAATCCATGTGGCCACTGCTTCCGGCATACCACCGGTGATGTAATAAGTCTTAAGGTAGTTCTCCAGTTTCTGGGTCATCAGATTCGATAGCCTTTCCGTTGGAGATAGGCTACTCAGGTATTCGCACAGCATATCCTCTTCGTTTGCCAAGAGAAATTCGTGAAAACTCATAGGCCGAAGAGTGAGAAATTCCACCTTGCCTACAGGAAAGGATAAGGGCTTCGAGAGAGCAATGCCAAGTAGAGAGCCTGCACAAACGATATGGTATTCCGGTGCGTTTTCAGAGAAATATTTCAAGGAAGTTAGTGCTGGATTACAAAACTGTATTTCATCGAAAATAATCAGTGTTTTATAGGGTTCGATCACCTTTTTGCGTAGAATTCCAAGCTCAGTTATAATACGTTTTACATCCAGGTCGTCTTCGAACCGAGCTTGCAGCGCATTATTACCCTCGAAATTAAAATAAGCAATGTCGCCATAATGGGTTTCCCCAAACTTTTTCAGTAAATATGTTTTGCCACATTGCCGCACACCTTTGACAATCAGGGGTTTCTTCTCGGAGTTTTCCTTCCATGCAATAAGCTCACGAGTTAAATTCCGTTTCACGACATTCACCTCCATACAACACAATTATACATTATTATGAGGTAAATGCTATAGCATCATACATTTTATATATCAAATATAATGAATTGTTTGCATTTTTGGCACATAACACAAGAACTAATCTTAACACTGGTAACACTGGGGAACGATTAGAATTGTAATCATAGCATCGCAAGTCCAATAAAGGCAGTAGGCTGCAGACTTTTTTGCAGTCTGCAGCCCTCGGTTATTCAGATGTGTGTCTTTGGTGTCTGACACTTTTGACAACTCCGACTCTACAAACCCTTGCAATCACACGTTTTTCTGCAAGTTCGTTGCGTTTGGTGTCTGGCACCGTTAAATTATGTTGACGAATCGATTGTGGAATGATAGCATAAGTTATAGAAAAGGATTGTCGCTTTTGCAGGGCGGTCAGTCCGACATAATCGTTCTGAAAACCGCCTATAACAGGCGGTTTTCATTATTACTTAACCTTACAGGCTAAGGTAACAATTCCTATCACTACTAAACAGAATTGAAACAATTCTGAGTATGTAATCATAAGGCATCACCCCTTCTCAGGAAGTGACTCACCGCCAAGCGACAACCCATAATGATTATATTATGTAAATATATGACTGTCAATATATGTAATTCTATTTCCTGGTGAAGAATAAGAGGTGAGGTGCCAGAC
>JBAYOC010000138.1:0-4422 GCA_041678465.1 Anaerovoracaceae bacterium
ATCATCAGACCTCCATGATTTCCTTTTCTTTATGTTCAATAATCTCGTCAATGTCCTTAATACAAATATCCGTTTTTTTCTGCACTTCATCCATATCTGCCTTAAGGTCATCCTCAGTCAAGTCTCCGGCTTTTTCTGCTTTCTTCAGTACTTCGTTTGCATCTCTACGCAGATTCCGAACGGCAATCTTTGCTTCTTCTCCCATTTTGCGAACGGTTTTGGTAAGCTCTTTTCGCCTCTCTTCTGTGACCTGCGGTATAACCAGCCGTATGCATTTGCCATCATTAGACGGGTTGATGCCTAGGTTAGCCATGTTGATTGCCTTTTCTACATCATAAAGAGACTTTGGATCAAAGGGAACGATCTGTAAGGTGCGGGGATCCGGTGCGGAAACATTGGAAATATTCTTTAAAGGAGTCGGCGTTCCATAGTATTCCACCATAATCTTATCCAACAGGGTCGGATTTGCGCGTCCGGCTCGTACGGTGTTCAGATCCTCTTTCAGTACAGACTTGGTTTTCGCCATCTTCTCGTCGAGCACTTTCATTGCATCATTCATTTTTATTTCCTCCTTTTTCCCGATCTTATTCTACTATCGTTCCGATTTTTTCGCCATAAATGGCTCTTATTACATTATCCGGCTCATTCAAACTGAATACGTGAATGGGGATATTATTATCCATACACAGGGAAGCCGCGGTGGAGTCCATGACCCCCAGGCTTTTATTCAGAAGATCCATGTGGGTCAGCCTATCAAATGGTTTTGCATTTGGATTCACTTGTGGGTCATCATCGTAAACAGCGTCCACTTTTTTAGCCAATAGGATGACATCCGCTTCTATCTCAGCCGCCCGCAAAGCCGCAGCAGTATCAGTGGAAAAGAAAGGATTTCCTGTACCTGCAGCAAAGATAACGACTATATTCTTGGAGAGATGGCTTATGGCTTTTCTCCGGATATATGGCTCTGCAATTTCCATCATTTCAATGGCTGTCTGCACCCTTGTCTTTATTCCATGGGACTCAAGAGAGTCCTGTAGAGCCAGTGCGTTGATACAGGTTGCCAGCATTCCCATATAGTCGGCCGTGGCACGATCCATGCTCTTGCTGGTCCTGCCTCTCCAAAAATTTCCACCACCCACAACAACTGCCACCTGAACGCCCATATCAACAGCTTTACCCACCTGATGGGCAATCATATTCAACATATCCTCGTTGAGCCCAAACCGGTTATCTCCTGCCAATGCTTCACCGCTGATCTTGAGTACAATCCTCTTGTATTTCGGCTCCATGGTCCCTCCTCTTGCAATTATGTTTTCATTCAATAAAAGGACACTGTGTGTAGTGTCCTTTTATTATAGCATAGGTTTTTTATTAATTGCTCATCTGTTTCGCAACTTCTTCTGCGAAGTTCTCTTCCTTCTTTTCGATACCTTCACCTACTTCGTAGCGAACCATCTCTATTACCTTCACCGCTTTGCCCAATTCCTTCGCGGTTTCATCCACATACTGTGCTACTGTAATATCTCCGTTCTTTACAAACTTCTGCTCTAAGAGGCAGGTTTCCTTCAGCTCTTTTTTCAGTCTTCCAATAACCATCTTCTCTACGATATCCTGGGGTTTGCCTTCATTGAGAGCCTGGTGAATCAGAATTTTCTTTTCGCTCTCGATATATTCCGGATCTACATCCGCTTCAGAGATATATTTGGGGCTCATGGATGCTACTTGCATCGCTACATCTCTTCCCATTACAGTGACTTCTTCGATAGAGGCTTCCGTTTCCAGTCCAACTATGACGCCGATCTTTCCGCCACCATGAATGTATCCCACATAGACAGCACCAGGTGTGTTGAATTTCACAAACCTACGTACGCCCATGTTCTCACCAATCTTAGAGATTTTGTTATTGAGGGCTTCCGTAACGGTACCTTCGTCTTTATAGGATAAGGTCATGAAGCCATCCATATCTGCAACGTCACTGTTTAGAGCCATATCTGCCAGGTTCTTGACAAATTCAATAAACTCCTCGTTCTTTGCGACGAAGTCCGTCTCTGCATTGACTTCGATAGCGGCCGCGGAACTGCCGTCTGCAGTAAACGCTAAATTAACCAGACCTTGGGATGCAACTCTGCCTGCTTTTTTCGCAGCCTTTGCCAACCCCTTTTCACGAAGCAGCTCAATCGACTTTTCCATATCTCCATCTGTTTCAACCAGAACGTTCTTACAATCCATCATCCCTGCGCCGGTTCTCTCGCGCAGTTCTTTAACCATACCTGCGGTAACAGCCATGTTCACGATCTCCTTTCAAACAACTATTCTTCGTCTTCTTTTGAATCCATGTCATCGTTCTTGCTATCTGTGGGCTCTCCCTCGTCAAAGGATTCACCCTGGTTAGCTTCGATGACGGCATCTGCCATTTTTCCCGCTATCAATTTGACTGCACGGATTGCATCGTCATTTGCGGGGATTATATAGTCCACATCATCGGGATCACAGTTTGTGTCTACTATGCCCACTACGGGAATTCCTAATATTCTTGCTTCTTTTACTGCAATCTTTTCTTTCTTCGGATCCACAACGAAAACTGCGCCGGGCATGCCCTTCATATCCTTAATGCCGCCGAGGAACTTTTCCAGCTTATCCGCTTCGGCTCTCAGCTTGAGGACTTCTTTCTTTGTCAGCGCTTCAAAAGTACCGTCTGTTTCCATGGCTCTGATCTCGCGGAGCCTGTTGATGCGGCCTGAGATAGTTTTATAGTTGGTCAGCATTCCGCCCAACCATCTCTCGTTCACAAAGAACATCCCACATCTCTTGGCTTCATCGGCAATAGCTGCCTGTGCCTGCTTTTTTGTTCCTACAAAGAGAATCGGCTTTCCGGACTCTGCGACTTCCTTCATGAAAGCATAGGCTTCGTCGATCTTTTTCACCGTCTTCTGCAGATCGATGATGTAGATGCCGTTTCTCTCCGTAAAGATGTATGGAGCCATTTTGGGGTTCCATCTTCTGGTTTGATGACCAAAGTGTACGCCGGCCTCCAACAGTTGTTTCATTGAAATAATTGACATTGTTCAATACCTCCCGGTTTTATTCCTCCACCCTCCACGTTAAACAGCCTTTATAGGCACCGGTTTTTCAGCGGTAAGGTGTGTGTTTTTGCGGTCTGCGCTTCTTCGCAGACCATGAAATACTATACTATATCATCAGCTAAATTGCAAGGAAAATTTTCTCTTAAATAGGCTTGAAAGCGATCCCGCATCTCACCGTGCCTCCTCTGGCTGACCGGCAGAACGCCACCTCCCTCTATTTCTACCGCAGCGTCTGCAAACCGTATTACCTTTGTCAAATTTACCTCAAAACTGCCATGGCAACAACAAAACCGTTCATCCAGCATTTCACGTACCTGATTAATGCTACCATTAAAGCTGATTTTACGTTCTTTTGTGTGCACATGAACCTTTCGGCCCTCGCTCTCAAAGTACAAAACATCGTCCAGTTTAATCTTCTCTGTCCCACCTCGGGTTATAATTGCAAAGTGACTTTTTTCGTTATTGATCTGCAATCTCTTTTTCAATACGTGGCCTCCTAACCATATAACACTTCATAATCACCTACCGTTTATAGAGCACTTACATAATAGACGGTAATTGTTTATTATAAATTGCATCTTAGGAGGAAAAAGTGTTAACTTTTATCAGGGTAAAGAAGTCCTACGAAAAAACCAACCGGGTTGGTTGGTTTCTGTACAAATGCTCTATTAATCTCTCGTATATGTGATCAGGTCTTCTGCTATTTCGTGAACTGCTACGCTAACCGGTCTATCGATATCGATATCAATTAGTACAGGCTTTCCTTCGACAATATCTCTGGCTCTCTTTGCTGCCAGTATTGCCAGTGTGTACCTGCTGTCTGCTTTCTGCTTCATCAATTTAATAGATGGTTCTAACATTCGTGTTTCCTCCCTTTCTCCCTTTAGACTTCTTCTTTGTACTGTTCGATCAGTTCGTAAATGTTCTCGGATACCCTAGAGTGTTCTGCCGTAATGATGGCTTCAACACGGCTGACGGCTTCATCCAACTCTCCGTTCACTACACAATAATCGTATTTATCAATGTAAGCCACTTCTTTCAGAGCTTCTCGCATTCTCAGATTTATAGATTCCTCCGTCTCAGAGCCTCTGCCCGTTATTCGCTTTCGCAGCTCTGCCATGGACGGGGGCAATATGAAGATAAATTTCCCCGCAGGATAATTCATCCGAATTTGCGTGGCGCCCTGTATATCGATTTCCAGCACCACATCTTTGCCCATCTCAAGCTGCTCTTTCACCTTATCCTTAGGGGTTCCATAATAATTTCCATAAACCTTTGCGTATTCCAGAAGCCCATCTCGTTCTAATTCTTCTTTAAAGGCTTCCTCTGTGGTGAAGTA
>JBAYOC010000139.1:0-4406 GCA_041678465.1 Anaerovoracaceae bacterium
CAGGTACTATTTCGGTTATCCTATAACCCCTCAGAATGAGATAACAGAATATATGTCAAGGGAATTGGAGAAGGTCGGCGGTTCCTTTGTTCAGGCAGAGAGTGAGATTGCAGCAATCAACATGGCATACGGTGGTGCAGCTGCAGGTGGGAAAGTATTCATTTCTTCCTCTTCCCCGGGTATTGCATTGATGCAGGAAGGGTTTTCTTTTATCTGTTCTGCAGAAATACCACTTGTAATCTTAAATGTATCCAGAGGTGGCCCTGGAGTAGGGACGATCCAACCGGGGCAGGCAGATTATTATCAGGCCACAAGAGGTGGAGGAAACGGAGACTACCATCTTTTCGTATATGCGCCATCCTCCATACAAGAAGCAGTCGATATGATGTCAAAGGCATTTAAGGTGGCGGAAGAGTATAGAAATCCGGTCATGTTATTAGCCGATGGTATGCTGGGGCAGATGATGGAGCCCGTTTTGCTGCCTGAGTCAACCCCTGCCGTTAAACAGGAAGACATCCCCAAGGTTAAGCCATGGGCAATAACGGGATCAAAAGAAGCGAGACCGCACAATGTGGTCAAATCATTATATTTGAAAGCAGAAGAGTTGGAAGATCGAATTATGGCAATGGACAAGAAATACCAAAAGGCGAGGGCAGAGCTTGTTGAATACGAAACGACAAATTTAACCCATGCAGAGGTTGTGTTCGTCGCATATGGTTCTACGGCACGCATAACGGAAGAAGCAATCGACTTACTTGCCGGAGAAGGCATAAAGGCGGGCTTGATTCGGCCCATCAGCTTATGGCCATACCCCTATGAAGCTTTTAATGAAATACCACAAAATGCAAAAGCGGTCATCTCTGTAGAACTCAGCAGAGGTCAGATGATAGATGACGTGAAAATCGGTTGCTGCGGAAGATTCCCGGTCAGTTTATCCAGCAGGGTAGGCGGGATGCTGATTACCCCATCGGAGATTGCGGCAGATGCGAAAAAGGTACTGGGGGTGGAATTATGAAAACGGTTTTTGAACTAACAAAGGGGATTCTTCCCGAAGAAACGACCTATTGTCCCGGCTGTACCCATGGGATTGCACATCGCCTGGTCATGGAAGCACTAGACGAAGAACACTTGCTCGGAGAGACTATAGGAGTTGCCCCCATCGGATGCAGCATTCTGGCGCATCATTATATGAACGTGGATATGTGTGAATCTGCTCATGGAAGAGCTCCGGCCATTGCTACAGGAATCCGGAGAGTTCAACCGGATAAAATTGTCTTTACCTATCAAGGTGATGGAGACCTGGCCTCAATCGGAACAGGGGAAATCGTCCAGGCAGCACACCGGGGAGAAAAGTTCACAACGATATTTATCAATAACGCAATCTACGGAATGACCGGTGGACAGATGGCACCTACAAGTCTGATCGGTCAGAAGACAACCACATCTGTGGCCGGCAGAAGAAAAGAGATTTCGGGAATGCCGATCCGTATGGCAGAGCTTCTTGCAACCATCGGTGGCGCTGTATTTGTAGAGAGAGTGGCCTTGGACACTCCTGCAAACGTGAGGAAAGCGAAGAGAGCCATCAAGAAGGCCTTTGAAGTCCAGCAGAAAGGATTGGGATTCAGCTTTGTGGAGGTTTTATCCACCTGCCCGACGAATTGGGGGTATACACCCGTAAAATCATTGGAATGGCTCAGGGAGAACATGATTCCCTACTACCCCCTTGGCAATCTAAAAACTCCTGAGGAGGTGAAATAAGTGGCCACACATAAACTGATTATTGCCGGGTTTGGAGGTCAGGGCGTCATGCTGATCGGTCAGATGATAGCGTATGCCGGGATGTTCGAAGGCAAAGAAGTGACATGGATGCCATCCTACGGACCGGAGATGAGAGGAGGAACAGCCAATTGTACTGTAATCGTATCCGATAAGAAGATAAACTCACCTGTCATATCGGAAGCGACTTCTGTGGTAGCCATGAACCTTCCGTCCATGATTAAATTTGAAGATATGGTTATCCCCGGTGGTAAATTATTTGTAAACAGGTCCTTGATAAAAGAAAAACCTAAAAGGGATGATGTTGATGTATATAACATTGATGCAAATGAAATTGCGGCAAGTTTACATAGCGATAAAGTAAGCAACATGGTGATTCTGGGTGCAATTGCCCGCGTTACGGGTGTTGTTAAACCGGAGAGTATCGAAAAGGTAATGGAGAAGTTATTTACAGGTAATAAGTCTAGACTTATACCTTTAAATATGCAAGCTTTGACAGCTTGGAAGGAGTAACACTCATATAATTCCAACATGAAAGGGAGGAGAGGGTTAATGAATTGTTGTTGGAATTTGAGCCGTATGGTGAGGTCTGAGTAATTGTTAAGTGAGAAAGAGTATGATGACAAGCATCATAGGAGGAAGAAGATGAAAAAATTTTTACCTATACTTCTGATTTTAGTACTGCTGGCCACAACTTTTACCGGATGTGGTGGTGGGACCGGAGGAGAAGAAGGAGCAGACAGCGAACCGTTTAAAGTGGGTGCGATCTATCCGCTAAGCGGAGCCAATGCACTTCTGGGAAACCAGTGTTTGACCGCTGTTCAAATTGCAGTGGACATGGTAAATGAAGCCGGTGGTGTTCACGGCAGACAAGTTGAATTGATTGAAGCGGACGCCCCGGACCCGACCGTAGCTACTACGGAAGCCGGGAGATTGGTTGACCAACAGGGCGTTGAGGTTATCTTCGGATCGCTTGCCAGCGGCAATGCCATTGCCATTGCCGGCGTTACCGAAAGGACCGGAGTATCACTTGTTGAATCGGGCGGTGTTGCCGATGCTCTTACAGATTCCGGCTTCCAAAATGTATTTAGAATTCTCGATAAAGGATCTCTTCGCGGTGCAACCGGTGCAAATTACGTAGGTACTGAACTAGCAGACATGTTGGGAATCGCTCCCAGCGACATGAGAGTTGCTATCATTCACGAAGAGTCCAGCTACGGTACATCAGTTGCGGATGGTGCAGAAGCCAAAGCAAAAGAACTTGGACTGAACGTGGTTGCTCGCGAGCACTACGCAACAACGATTACAGATATGTCCGCTTTAGTGTTGAAGATCAATGAAGCTAAACCCGACGTATTGCTATCTGTCAATTACATCAACGACGCAATCCTACTCGTTGACACACTGAAGCAGTACAATGCAGTCCCGAAGGTGTTTATGGGACTCGGCGCAGGTACTACAGATCCTAACTTCGCAGCTACAATCGGTGCAGATTCCGATGGATTCTTCTGTACAGATATGCCGACGAACCTTCCTCTCGATGTGTTTACGGATGAAGAGATGAGAGCTACCGTAAGTGCATTCAGAGAAGCTTTCTTAGCGAAATTTCCGGATTTACTGAATGTATCCATCGCTGCGGAGGCTGCCTTTGCCGGCGCTTACACATTCATGAATGAGATTCTTCCCAATGCAGAAACCTTAGATCCGGAATCGATTCGTGAAGCTGCTTTATCCACGAAACTTGACATGACTACTCTCGGATTTGGATGGGATTTAGGAGATGACGGACAGAACTATGCTGCTTCTGCCAATGTTAACCAGTGGCAGGGTGGCGAAGTTGTTACAATTGCTCCGGATAAACTCAAGAATGGAGACGTTATCAATGTACCTCTCCCAATTGCGGCAGAGTAAGAATTTGTAACATATATAAGAATCCCCACAATCATTCCAATGATTGTGGGGGCTCTTTGTTACATAAAAAGGAGTAAAACATGGAACAAATTTTACAAGTTTTTATTTCAGGAATTTTCTCCGGTGGGATTTATGCATTGGTTAGCGTTGGGCTAGCTTTGATTTTTGGAATCATAGGGCTCGTAAACTTTGCTCATGGCGAATTCCTGATGCTTTCAATGTACTTTGCTTACTGGATGTATAACATCATTGGACTCGACCCTTATCAATCCATGCTGATCAATCTGGCTATAATGGCAATCATCGGATACTTGACTTATAAGATCGTTATGGAGCGCGTGCTTGAAGCAAATCACTCCATTCAGATCATATTGACGCTGGCCTTGTCAATGGTATTGCAAAACCTTGCACTTATGCTTTGGAAAGCAGACTACAGAAGTATAAGAATCGATATGACGACGGATACGACCTACGTTGGTTTTCTAACGTTGAGTACGCCTAGAATTGTGGCATTCGTTATTGCGATAGGAGCATCCGTTCTACTGTACCTTTTCCTTCAAAAAACCTATACGGGTGCAGCCATGAGAGCTGTAGCGCAGAACGGTAAAGCTGCTCAGCTTATGGGAATCAATTTGAAAAGGACCTATGGTCTGGCCTTTACAATCGGCATCTCTCTGGTTGGCCTTGCAGGGCTTCTCCTTTCTCCCATTTACCCTGCG
>JBAYOC010000140.1:0-4385 GCA_041678465.1 Anaerovoracaceae bacterium
AACACTATGCACATACAGTACCGAAGGACTAGAAAGCAGCAGTGATTTGACAGAGTATGAGGCCGGCTTCGTTTTGGCAAATAGGATCATAGATAAATACGAAGTCACTGCATTTGTCGGCAATAATGATATGATATGCTTGGGGATTCTCGATGCTTTGCAACGAAGAAAAAGTAAGGTTCCGCAGGATTATTCGGTTTGCGGGTGTGACAACATAGCGCTTTCTAATCACAAGGCAATATCTCTCACAACCGTAGAAAACTATACTCACCTCAGAGCAGGTGAGGCAGTTGATGTGTTAATCAAAAAGATGAAGCAGCATTCTAGCGATAAGCCTTGGGAAGAGACACCCATAAGTATGGTCAAAATAGAATATGAACCAAGACTCGTTGTAAGGGCAAGCACGGGGCCGGCAAGATTAAAAAAGCTATTTTGAATACACCTAATATTTGACTTCGACGACTAGTTTGCCCAATTCTCTCAGTTTCTTTGATATGAGCTGGATTGCCGATAGTCTCGGACGGACCCCTACCTGCTTGAAAACCATGGAGGTATGGGCATCGTTAATAGCGGTTCCTATGAAAAAGGTAATCACGTCCGCTTCCAGCATCATGGAACAGAACCTTTCTACAGAAGAGCTATCATCGAGATCAAGAGTATCCTCATCCAGTAAATTGTATACCTGGTTGAGCATGATGGCACCCTCAGTGACCAGATCGATGCCGTCTATCTTATATTCCGGCGGTGCTCCAAAGGACCTGCCCTGCTCTACCAGCTTGACTTCTCTGTCCAGTTCCCTGGATACGATGTCTGCCGTTGTCGAACCTGCAACCACGTGTATCCCCGGCGATTCCATGAACTTGTCTACAATTTCCCTGTCCTTTGACCGCAGAGCCGGAGGTCCTGTTAAAACCACGAGCTGGCTGGCCTCCCTGCACTGAAGAACTGCAACGGTAGAATCGTCCTCGTAGCGCCCTCCGCTTATCCGCACCGACATTTCCAGAACCTCCTCGGGAAGCCGATGTATATTCGTCTTATGGCTGGATCTGCGGTTGATAAAATCTACAAGCCCCTCCGTTCCGATTCCGAAGGAAGATCCTCTCCCTAAGCCCGACTGGGTAATCCCGTCGGACACAATGACCAGGTGGTCGCCCAGTTCCAGTTTGCCTGTGGTCTCTCCAATCGCCTCGTATTCTGCCGCATGAACGATGGGCTTGAGAGCGATGGCAAACCCGTCACGAATCATAACCGGATCCGGAGCCTCATAAGTGTAGGCTATGAAAAGTCCGTCATTGAGTATCTTAACAGCCGTAAAAGCAGCGAAAGGAATTCTCTCTTCACGGGCCCGATGCATGGAATCCGCAACCATTTCACTCATTTTGCGCATGGAAACACCGGAACGATGCAGCTCTACCATACGATTCGCACAGGTTATCGCAGCTATGTTGGCATAGACGCCTGAACCGATGCCGTCGCAGAGCACAAAGAAAGTACTCTCAGTTGTTCTATCGCATATGTAGGTGTCTCCACACACAATATAGTTGTGTTTGTGTTTTTGCTTTACTATATCCTCAATAAATTTCAAAACTCATACCTCATGCACAAGGCTATTTTTCGTCTACGTCTTCATCTTCATAGAGATTTGTAATTCTCTTTACCAATTCTTCACTCTCCGCAGTGCTCTTCCCCAAATAGTGAGCCATCTCTTGAGAGAAGCTGATTTGATGGTACAACAATTCCCGCACATGTTCAAGGGTTTGGTTCTTAATAACGTCAATCTGACCTTCATCAAATTTTAGTTTGGATACATCTGTGTAAATGCCTACATATTGTTTTTCCTCCTTGAGAGGATAAACAACTTCATGGAACTTAATACCGCGTTTCGTCCGTATGGAGTCCCGGGATTCTATGTTTCCCGATGCGAGCTTCTCAAAGCTGTCCGCGTCCAGCAGGTAGGAAATATGCCGTCCCAGCAAGCTGTTATTGCAGGAAAAAAGCTTTTGAAATGCCGGATTCATATGGATGATGTGAAGGTGATCATCTAGGATTACGATACCGTTGGGACTGTTATGGATAACGACATCCATCCGTTGTTGTGCCAAGCGGCGCATATAAGGCATACACATCTCACGCTCTGCCATTCCCCTGGCCACTGCAATGGCATTGTCTCTGCAGGTCTTATAACCGCAGGCACCACAGTTTAGTTGAAGCAGAGGGTCACTTTTGCCCGTCTCTTCCAAAATCTCATTAATTCTTTCTTCGCTGATACCTTCTGGTAAGACTGAATCCGAATCATTGGTGAATACGGTATTACAGTCGACTTCGGAACCCTTACCTGCCTTTGGCAAAGCTCCGACTTTATTCGAATAAGCCATTAAGTCCTGTTTTCGCAGAAATGTGTTTTTCTCGCCGGGGAAACAGGGCCCGTTTATACACCCTCCTGCGCAGAAAAGTGGCTCAACGATATCGAAGTCCCATTCCTCCACGGGCATATCAAACAGTTCCATGACATCTTCCGCACCGCTAATGCACAATACATCGGGATTCGTTGCTTCGTGTTTGATATTCCCTGTCTTGAGCATGCCCCCCTCTACAGGGAAAAGCCTGGCTAGCCTCAGATCTCCCCAGCTCTCAAAACTACTTTCGGAACAGGTTGAAAGGTCGATTCCCTCTTCCTCCATCCATTGAAGCAGTTCCGAGAAAGTCAGAACACCATCTATGAGCCCCGCATATTCCGGCCGTAATGCTTCTTGTTGCTTGGCCGCACATGGTCCGATAAACACCACTGCCCAATCCTCTCCCAGTCTGCTTTTCAGTTGCTTTGCATGGGCTATCATGGGGGACACCAAGGGCATCAACCGATCTAAATACTCTTCTCTGTATTTCTCAATATAGTTTACCACTGCAGGGCAAGCGGTACAGATATTGCCCTTTTCCTTGGCTTCAATTGTCTTTTCAGCGACTAATTGTGCTCCTTCGGCCGTTTCAGAAACACAGCTGAATCCAAGCAATCTTAAAGCGGAAGGCAGGCGAAGGCTGCGCCACCCGCTGAACAATGCAGGAAAAGAAGGGGCCACACTCGCGGCCACCTTCCTTCCTGAGTTCAAAAGACTTTTTACATCATCAATACTTGGGCGGACCACTTTCGCACCCTGGGGACATTCTCTTACACAGGTCCCGCACTTGATGCAGAGCTCATCCTCAATATATGCCTGCCCGTCAACGACCCGTATTGCTTTTACAGGACATACCCTGACGCAGCGATAACAGTCCTGACAGTTGGCTGTCAGCGTATAGACAACGTTCTCTTGTCGATTTTCTTTGTTTTCTCTATAGATATCAGCGTGCATGGATTACGCCTCCCCTCAGTGGATGGCTTTTTGGATTTCCTCCACTGCCAGTTCGAAAGTGCAATGTTCAATCGCTTTCCCGTTAACCACCAGAACGGGTCCTTTCTTACAGCGTTCTGTACAGAAAGATGCGGTAAATTCCGTGTCACTTTCCATGTCGTTTTCTCTTACATATTCCATAAGCCTAGTGTAAAGCTCCTGAGCGCCTCTGAGGAAACAGCTGGTTCCGAAGCAAATATTCAGCTTAAGATTCTTCTCTCCTACGCCCTCAGAAAGAGACACTTCATCTGCCTGAATCCTCTTGCGGTTGCTGTATTCTGTATGCAGTAGGTGATGTGCTTTTTCCGGTGTGAGCCCATCCTCATAGAGCTCCCTGACATAGGGATTCTCATGAGCACTGTGGAACTGAAGCATCTTGTCATTATCAAAGAGCTCACGGGACCGACTTTCCACTGCCATTTTCTCTTCTGTGATGGGTTGGCCGCCTCCGTTGACACAGCCACCGCAGCAAGCCATGACCTCAACAAGATCGTAATATTCCTCACCTTTTCTTATCTTGTCGATGAGCTTTCTGGCACTACCCAGCCCGCTGACCACTGCAAGTCTCAAGTCCTTATCTCCCATGCGGACGTTTAAGGTTCTCACTCCGCCGGAACTGACTTCCACGAAACCGGTCTGTATTCCTTTACCTTTGGAGAGCTTCTCTGCAGCATAACGAAGCACTGCTTCGCTGACACCGCCGGAGCTTCCGAAAATAACTCCTGCGCCGGTCTTGAATCCGTATGGCATATCGAAGGATCCCGGTTCCAGCTGACTGAAGGTGAGCCCACGCTCGCGAATCATCAGGGAGAGTTCCTGTGTTGTCAGGACATAATCGACATCCTTGTTGCCGTCAACGCTGAACTCCGGCCGATTGGCCTCAAATTTCTTAGCGGTACAGGGCATGATGGAAACTACCACCAGCTTTTCCCGGGGAATTTTCAGTTCATCTACCAGACTGTCCTTCATGACAGATCCGAACATCTGCTGTGGGGA
>JBAYOC010000141.1:0-4354 GCA_041678465.1 Anaerovoracaceae bacterium
TGAAAAAATATTGGCATGTTTATTGCAAATATATTTTTGTTATATATTGTAAGAATATTGTAATTAATTAAAAGTATTTGTTAATTATTGTTGATTTCTGTCGATAGTAATGCTATCATGGGAATCAAGTTAAAACAGTACAACAGTAAGGGCAAACCTGTCAAAAGACAAGGACGCAAAGCCATAGGGTCTAAGGTGTATAATTATGCACTATGACAGCCTGGTTACCCACAAAAAACTTGAATAGTTTTGTGAGTTTGCGGATGCGTGCCCACTATTGCCCCAGTTTATAACAGATGGTGCGCTAGTAACTTAGGTTAAGGGAGTTAGATAATGATTGGAAATTCTATCGCATCTGCACTTATTCAAAAAGCATTGGATGGTACCTGGCAGCGGCAGAAAGCTATAGCCGGTAACATTGCCAACCACGAAACCCCGGGTTACAAAGCGGTAAAAGTAAGCTTTGAGGAGGCCCTCAAAAACGAAGTGAAGCGCCTGAACACCACTTCTATGTCTTCGGGATTCGAAAATATCGATCCCCTCACGTCCATACACAACTCTAAGATTCGGTTTGTTACGGACCAATTCGGTTCAGAACGGGCCGATGGCAATAATGTAAATTTAGAATCTGAAAATATCGAGATGGCCAAAACACAAATTCAATATCAGTATCTGACCAGAGCCATGACTGACTTTTATTCCAGATTGCGCTATGCAATAAGTGAAGGGAAGAGGTAGCTATGGATTTTTTGGGTGCTTTGAATATCTCCGGTTCCGGTTTAACCGCACAGAAAATGAGAATGGATGTGATTTCTCAAAACATCGCCAATGCGCAGGTGACCAGAACAGAAAGAGGAACGCCTTACCGCAGAAAAATGGTGGTATTAAGCAGCATTGATGGAAATGGGAGCTTTCAAGATGCCTTGGATAAGGTTTTGGGGCGAAGAACAAGCGGAGTACAGGTGAAGAGCATTGTAGCAGATCCTTCGCCCTTGGTTCCCGTTTACGATCCCGCCCACCCGGATGCAAATGGCGAGGGATACGTCATGCTCCCCAATGTCAACACCACGCAAGAGATGATAGACATGTTGGGCGCAAGCAGGGCTTATGAAGCCAACGTCACGGCGTTCAATGCAACGAAAGCAATGGCATTAAAGGCCTTGGAAATAGGTAGGTAAACAATTCGACCGGAGGTAAAAGATGGCAGTGATCCCCATAGGTTCAGGTTCAAGTCTCAACAATATCCGTTCTATGACAGAAGGTCTTTCCAAGCCTGCTCAGCCCGACCAAGCAGACGGCGGACAGGGATTCAAGGCGGTTTTTGAGCAATTGATCGACAAGGTAGAGGAGACCGAAGCCGTTACAAAGATCGATGCGTATAAATTATCCATCGGTGAAACCGACGACTTACATACCATGATGATCAACGCGGCAAAAGCTGATATCGCCTTACAGACCATGGTACAACTCAGAAATAAAATACTGGATGCGTATTCCGAAGTGATGCGAATAAACTTATAAAAATTCTTTTCTCTTGGGTTGGGGAACTTATTGTTTCTTAGCATCAATATTTTTGATTTATATACAATATTTATGCATGATCATTAAATATATAAAGGATTTACAATACTATGCAGTGGACGGTTAAACAGCTAATATGAATGAGCAAATTTCAAAAACAATTGAACCATTTAAGCAATTTTGGACAAACGCCTCCAAAGTTGTAAAGAATATGATTATTATCGGAGTTATCGTTACCGTCATGGTTGCTCTCGGTTTAAGCATTTTTTTGAACACCGGTGATCATGTGGTCATTTTCGACCAATTGACATCGGCGGAAACATCAGAGATTCTTGCGCAGCTTCAGCAGATGGATGTGGATGTGAAGCTGGAAGGCAACGGAACGGTCATGGTCCCCAAGAAAGATGAATACAGCGTTAGGATGGCTTTGGCTACTGCGGGATACCCAAAGAGTGGCTTGAGCTACTACATGATTGAAAAGGGTAGCGGCATGCTGACAACGGATTATGAGAGGCAGCAATACGTCAATATGCAGCTTCAAGAAAGGATCGCCGCAAGCATAAAGACCCTGGATGGAGTTAAGGATGCCATCGTCACCATCACGGTGCCGGATGAAAACGTATTTTATTTGCAGGAAAAAGAACCGCCGTCGGCTTCGGTCATTATTCATATGCAGAGCGGAAACACCCTGGGAGACAGCCAGGTCCAAGGCATCCAAAACCTGGTAGGAAAGTCCGTTTCAGGACTCACCAGGGATAATATAGCCATTTCCGACAGCAGTGGGAACGATTTGGCCGGAAACAGCGCAGGGGATAACACGAGTTTTACAAAGATAAACATAACCAGGGAAATCGAAAGCGATATAAGAAAGAAGATTCTGTCCGTATTGCTAGGGCCTTATGACAGCTCAAAGTTGAGAATATCCGTATCGGCTGCCGTAGATATCGATGGTTTGTTCAAGGAAGAGAAGCTTTATTCCCCCTCTCCCGACGGAGATAATTCCGGCGTAATCAGCCAGGAAACCAGAAGCGAGGAAACTTCATCTACGACACAGTCGGATGGCGGGGTTCCCGGCACAACCACTAATTCGGAAGTGCCCACCTATCCCGTCGCCGGATCCTCAGGGGAAAGTACATCCAGCAGCACAAATGAGAGCACAACCTATATGGTGAGCCAGGTTATTTCCCAGTTTCAAAAAGAAGGGGCAAGGATTGAATCCATTTCCATCGGAATCGCTATCGATAAAGCGGTATTTGACCCGGGAGAAGAAGAGCGAGTCACCCGTTTGGTAGCTTATGCCGTAGGAATCGCTCCGGAGAGCATAGCTGTTGAAAACTTTGTGTTTTATAAGCCGGATGCACCCATACAAGAGTCGCCGATTGAGGGGGCGGGCATCGATGAAAGACTTATATACGCTGGAGCCGCTGCTGCGGTACTCCTGGCGATCATCGTGTTTATCCTTACCACCGTGCTGAGGAAGAAGCGCAGAAGAGAAGAGGCTCTGCTTGAAGCGGAGCAAATCTCCGCCGAAGGAGCGCTGAATGAATTGTTTGGAGATGAGCCCGTTCCGCAGATTACTCCTGTAACGGATGCGCGAAAAGAACAAATCAAGGACTTTGCTTCGTCAAATCCGGAGATTGCGGCGCAGATGATCCGGTCCTGGCTGAAAAGTGAAAATGAGTTGTAGAGGTTATTAAGCGATGGAAAGACTGAACTCAAGACAAAAAGCGGCACAGATTGTAATTACCCTCGGTACTGATGTAGCATCGAGTATCTATAAGCATTTGCAGGAAGAGGAAGTTGAGAAGCTGACCTATGAAATTACGAGGCAGCAAAGCGTTCCTCCTGAAGTTGCCGATGAAGTTGTCGACGAATTTTACGGTCTTTGCGTGGCCCAGAAGGTCTATCTTGAAGGCGGGGTGGCCTATGCACGCAACGTATTGGAAAAGGCATTCGGTGTTCAGCAGGGAACGGCCCTTTTGGAAAGGGTCACAAAAACATTGCGTACCAAAGCCTTCGCCTTTATTCGTAAGGCGGACTATAAAAACCTAATGAACATGATTGTTAACGAGCATCCCCAAACCATCGCCCTGATTCTCTCCTACGCAAGAGCCGATCAGGCATCGGCAATCATCGCCGAACTACCCAAGGATATCCGGGTAGAAGTGGTTGAGAGAATTGCAAAGATGGACAGGACTTCTCCGGATATCATTCGCCAGGTGGAGATTATTCTAGAGAAAAAGTTTGAATCCATATTGTCTGTTGACCTTCTTGAAGTGGGAGGAATCAACTACATTGCGGAAATTATGAATAAGATTGACCGGAGCACTGAAAAGTTCATATTTGATGAACTGGGAAGAAAAGATCCCAAACTGACGGAGGAGATCCGAAAGCGCATGTTCGTATTCGAAGACATCGTTACCCTGGATAGCTTGTCGATACAGAAATTCCTGCGGGAAGTGGATACCAAAGATATGGCCGTTGCCCTCAAGGGTTCCAATAAAGAGGTTTCGACGATCATCTTCGAGAACATGTCCCAGCGTATGGGCGAAACGATTCGCAGCGAGATGGAATACCTGCACAATGTGAGAGTGAGAGATGTGGACGATGCGCAGCAGAAGATTGTGGCCATCATCAGAAGGCTGGAAGAAGAGGGCGAGATCGTTATAACCAAGGGTGGAAAGGATGATATCATTGTCTAGTATCGTAAAAGCGAAAACTCTACATATTTATCCAAATCACGAGGATGGAAACATCTCCCGAGCACAGAGCAGGGGAACCCCCACTGAGCTTGATAAGAAGAGAGAGCTTGTCCTTGAGCAAGCACTGCGAA
>JBAYOC010000142.1:0-4349 GCA_041678465.1 Anaerovoracaceae bacterium
CTAGCGCACCATCTGTTATAAGCTGGGGCAATAGTGGGCACGCATCCGCAAACACACAAAACTATTTTACTTTTTTGTGGGCAACCAGGCTGTCATAGTGCATTTTTTATGCACCTTAGACCCTATGGCTTTGCGTCCTTGTCTTTTGACAAGTTTGCCCTAAGTTCAAGTCTTTGTAATTTCTTCTTATAATAGCACTACTGTCGACAGAAATCAACATTATTTAGCAAATACTTTTAATTTATTACAATATTCTTACAATATATAACAAAAATATATTTGCAATAAACATGCCAATATTTTTTCAGATTTTCCCTAAAGTATCTGTGGGCAATGCCGATATAAGGGGTGTAGGATAGGCTTCAGAGTTGATTTTTACACACTTAACCATATAACCGAAAACGATAGGAGGGTTCGTTCGTGGAGATTTCATTTGTAAACAAGAGCAAAGCCGTACAGCCTCAGCAGGTACGCGACTCCGCTTCCGATCCGGCGCGAAATATAAGCACGGAGGAGAATAACAAATACACAAATAAGAACAAGGTGGACAGTGCCGAGATATCCAGCAGCCATTCCGGCTCTTTTGACGACAAGAGGATCGCTGTTGCAAAATCCGCCATTCTATACGATGTCTCGGTCAATACTTCAGAGAATCGCATACAAGAGCTGAAAACCGCCATCGAAAATGGCACTTATGATGTCCCGACGAACATGATTGCTGAAGATATCCTCAAGTAGGGAACGATGCCCCCATCGCCCCTAATGCGATGCCCCCATCGCCCCAGAAAAAGGAACCCTTATGACCATCACACCAAACCCCGACTTCAACAGAATACTGGACAACTTTTACGATTATCTCTGCGGAATACTAAAGCTTTATGAGGATATGCTGCCGATACTCAAGGAAGAGTTGAAAGCAATCAGCCGGGATGACACCCTGTCTTTGGATAAAAGCCTCATCACGCAACAGACTCTCCTATATCAGACAAAGCATTTCGACAGAGAGATTGCCGGATACACTAGCAAATTGGATCTGGAGGAGAGCAACCTGTCTTCCTTGATCTTGCAGATGCCCGAAGAGCAACAGCTCCGGTTTTATGCCCTTCTCGGCCGTTTCGCAGCAGTTGTTGAGGAGGTCAGCTTTTACAAGGAAAAGTGTCAGGTATTGTTGCAAAGCAAACTCTACAGCATAGACAAAGCATTTAAGGGGCAAACGGGCCGCGTAGAGAACATAACCTACGACCGCAACGCAACGGAAGTCCACACAACGCTTCGCAAATCCTTTCACACGACCATATAGCCACGGGAGGCCCAATTATGAGACCGACATTCCTTGCATTTCATACAGCGAGCAGAGCCTTGGCAGCCAGCCAGGCTAATATGGACGTGACCGGAAACAACATCGCAAATGTCAACACGGCAGGTTACACGAGGCAGCGAGTGGATCTTAATTCTATCTCAAGCAGCGGTTATACCCAGAAGTTTGCCGTTCCCGGGGCAAGCGTGGGCTATGGCGTGGAGGTCTCCCAAATCAGTCAGATCAGAGACCCATTTCTGGACGCACGGTATCGGGATCAGGCATCTGAGAATGGAAAGCTTGAAACCATCCTGTCCGGACTTTCTGACTTGGAGAATATCTTCGATGAAGCCTCCACCGAAGGATTGATGCATGAGATTTCAAAGTTTGTCAACGAACTCCAGACCCTTGCACAGACACCGGCTGCCGGTGACATTGCTCTTATTACAAGGACTGCCGCCCAGAAAGTGACTCAGATCATGAACGTGTACGCTAAGCAGGTTACACAGGTCAGGAATCAGCAGATTTTCGATCTGTCCAAGGTAGTCATTGAAAACGAATTCAATACCAAAGTAAAGAATATTGCGGACCTAAATGCCCAGATCAGAAAAGAGCAGACCTATGGCAACATTCCCAACGAATTGATGGACAAGAGGAACTTGCTGATCGATGAGCTCTCTGAGTTGGCAAACATCAAAGTTACCTCCCACCCGGAGAGAATATCCGAGGATTTGGTCATCGAACGCTTGACCATCTCCTTATACGACACTGCCACCGGCACATCCATCGGACTCGTTGACAGCGAGTTGTACAACACTCTATACCTAAACGATGACGGCAATTCGGTAACCGTTGGCATTGCTAGCAGCTTTGGCGCACCCGACACCGCGGACATTACCCATCGCTTTTCCGGTGGCTCCATTCGCGGTTATCTGGACCTTATCAACGGCGAGGGGATCAATGAATTCCGCGGCACGCTGTATTACCGCAATTCCATGGATATCCTAGCATCAAACTTTGCCAGGGTGCTGAACGACTTGAACACCATCGATCCGGCGGATTCCAAACCGCTGTTTGCAGCTTCCGACGGTGGCTCCATCACTGCCGAGAACATAAGGATATCCGATCAATGGCTGGCAGACCCCTCCTTCATCACCACCACCCTCGACGGGGCAGATGGAAGTGATAACATCTTACGTATGATTTCCGCCATTGATTCGGAAGCAGTTTTCTATAAGGATGCTGCCGATGTCACTTCGGAAGTCATGTTTAAGGGGAGTTTTGACCAATTCATGTCCGGACTCATCGGAGAGGTGGCTTTGGACGTAGAGCTCTATCAAAACTACGCAGATACCTCAATAAATGTTCTGTCTACCCTCTTTGCAACGAGGGAGTCTATCTCAGGAGTGAATCTGGACGAGGAAGGTATCAACCTGATGGCTTATCAAAAAACCTATAACGCAGCAGCCCGGTACTTTACCGCTTTGGATGAAGCTGTGGATACCATCATCAACAGGATGGGAATCGTAGGCCGTTAATACTCTTTAACACCTGAATGTTGTCACAGGTGCGCCGTTAATGGCTGGGAGGACATAGTATGCGCATTACCAACAAGATGATCACAACGCAATATACCCGCTCGCTCAACAATTTATCAGCGGAGCTGAACCGGTTAAATACACAGGTATCCTCGGGCAGAAAATTTGCAAAGGCTTCGGAGGACACATCCGGTGCCATCAAGGCTTTTCAGATCCGAAAGGATTTGAGCAAGATTCAAGGCTACCAAGATAATATCGCTCACGCCAAGGCTTCCCTGACCAACGCGGAATCCGCCCTCATGCATATCGAAGAGCTGATGCAGGATGCTACGGAAAAGATCATCCTGGGCTTGAACGGAACTCAGAGCGAGGAAGAGCGTGCAATTATTGCAACAGAACTACGCAGCATACAGGGCCAACTGCTTCAGACTCTGAATTCCAACGCTTCAGACAGCTATTACTTCGGCGGTAGCAACACTACTGAAAAGCCTTTCGAAGTGATCGACGGAAAGCTTAGGTACAATGGTTATGATTTAGACCTTCCCTTACCGCTGGACACTCCCGAGGCCAACGAAGCCATGGTCAAGGCTCTGGAATCGGACTCTCTGTATATGGACATCGGCCTGAATGTAAAGTTTGATGCAGTGACGGGCAAGGTGGACGAGAGTACCGTCTTCGGCTATTCTCTTGCCGGCATCAGCATCGCGGGCAGCGGGACTACTGTTGTGGATGGGGTGGATGTTTCTAACAACCTCTACAACCTTCTGGGCTCTCTGGCCGAGGAGTTTGAGTCCGACGGTTATGCCCATGATAAGGCAGACGCCTTGTTCGGTCATCTCAAAGATGTTTCGCGACGTGTCATGGGGTCCATCACCGAGGTAGGGTCTAAGACCTCTTACCTGGATTTTATGTCGGAACGCCTGGCAGATCGAACTTTTAATCTGCAAGAAAGACAGGTTGAGGTGGAAGGAGTAGACCCTGCATACGCAATTATCCAATTTGAATCGCAGAAGGTCGCCTATAATGCCGCACTGCAAATGGGCGCACGCATAATACAGCCTTCGATTTTCGACTACATAGTATAAACATATTTCTCTAAGGAGGTGAGAAATAGTGCAGCAGCTTATAACGATAGAAACGGTACCCATCTCAATTAAATATGTGGAAAAGGCGCCTTCTTCCAATGCCGATGAAATGGCTAAATCACAGGCGTCCAACAAGGGCGATGCAGTAGTGAAGCCTATTCCGGCGAGGATTAAGACAGACTCCTTTAAGCTCAGCAATCCTACCGGCACCTACAACCTCTCCTATACGGCAACCGCCCATTACTCGGACAACGGCAACCTCAGGCTGAACGTGGAGATGACCGATGCAGAGGAGAGTTCCTATGTCTTCCGGCAGTTTGGAAGAGACATGGGAAATATGATAAGCCGGATCTTTGAGGCCGACCCGAATTCCTCCGGCGATTTTGAAGGCATGCATCTGAATTTTGACTTGAGTCAGCTGCAGAATAC
>JBAYOC010000143.1:0-4342 GCA_041678465.1 Anaerovoracaceae bacterium
ATACAGCCCGGTGAGAGATATTACAGCCGAGTTCCTGAAAGCCATGCGCCGGGGCAATCGTAGTCTGGCCTACACACTTAAAGGAGAGGGAGATTACGACGACGATGAAATAATCGCCGTATTTGCCGCGGGAGGTCTCGATAAAGAAGAAGCATTTAAAGCCATGTCACAGTATGAAACCGATACGGGACTACGCGTCTTGAAAATTGCCGAAAGTGATGAGGTGTATGGAGCCGTTCTGTCAAATGCTTCGGATGCATCCCCGAGAGAGACTCTTCAGTGCGTTTTCTGTGAAACTCTTGAGACCGCCGGGGCGGAAGAAGTCTTCTACGTCAACGGCATAGACAGCATCGAGGCTGCTACGGATGCTTATCAGATGATCAATGAAGCATGGCCATTCATGCAATACATATTTCCCCATAAGAAGAGCTTCACCAAGTTTGAGTTGGCTTTGGCAGGAAACTGCATCAACATCTCCCTGAAGGGAGGCGTGATCAAAAAGTACTATATGGACCTATTGACACCCTTTCGTAAAGCCGGGGATTCCAAGGGACGGCAGCTGTTGGATACTTTGGAGATCTTCGTATTGGACGCAGGGATGAAAACATCGGCGACAGCAAAGCTTATGTCCCTCCACAGCAACACCATCCAGTACCGGCTGAAGAGGATACGGGATATTCTCGGTATAGACATCATGGAAACGACGGTGATACCGGGGCTCATCGTGGCATTGGCCTTGGAGCGTATCGAAAAGGTTGTAAAGGCATTGTAAGATTTCCAGAAGATAGAAGGACAGAGAGCAAATCTTGTTGAAAATTTATCAATGTTAATATATATTGTTAGTGAATGTGAATGGATTTGTAAAAAAGTAATAATAGATGTACAATAAATGTTTACTTATCAAATTTACTATAATATTAGGCTTAGGAGGAGAATCGTATGAACAAGGTTGAAGATCTTCGTAAAAGAAAAGAAGCTCTCGAGCTTGGCGGCGGACAAAAGCGGATTGACGATCAACACGCAAAGGGAAAGCTGACAGCGAGAGAAAGGATTGCCTTACTGTTTGACGAAGGCAGTTTTGTGGAAATGGACACCTTCGTCCACCACAGATCCAACAACTTCGGCATGGCCGAAACCAAGGCTCCCGGAGATGGAGTGGTAACGGGCTACGGCACTGTAGATGGGAGGCTGGTCTACGCCTTTGCACAGGACTTTACTGTACTGGGCGGCTCATTGGGAGAATACCATGCGGAAAAGATCGTAAAGGTACAGAACATGGCGCTGAAAATGGGAGCCCCGATCGTAGGGCTTAATGACTCCGGTGGCGCAAGAATTCAAGAAGGTGTAAATTCCCTTTCCGGTTTCGGAAAGATATTCTACAACAATACGATTTCCTCAGGAGTGATTCCGCAGATCTCTGTCATCATGGGACCATGCGCAGGTGGCGCTGTTTATTCGCCGGCAATTATGGACTTTGTGTTCATGGTGGACAAGACTAGCCAGATGTTCATCACCGGGCCACAGGTTATCAAGACCGTTACCGGAGAGGATATTTCACCGGAAAAATTAGGCGGAGCAATGACGCACAACTCCATCAGCGGAGTCGCCCATTTCATGGGTAAGGACGATGCGAATACGTTGCAGCAGGTAAGGGAATTGCTCAGCTACCTTCCCTCCAACAACCTGGAAACAGCTCCGGTTTACAGCTCTTCTGATGAGGTGAATCGCATGATTCCCGAATTCAACGAGATCATTCCGGAAAATCCCAATAAAGCTTACGATATGTATGAAGTCATCCGCAAGATGGCGGACAATGGGCAAATTTTCGATGTAATGCCTCATTATGCAAAGAATATCGTGACTTGCTACATTCGTTTAGACGGCCAGACGGTGGGTGTTATCGCCAACCAGCCTAAATTTGCTGCGGGATGCCTGGATGTTAATGCTTCCGACAAGGCCGCGAGGTTTGTCAGAAGATGCGACGCCTTTAATATACCTCTCCTGACCATTGTTGACGTTCCGGGCTTCTTACCGGGAACAGACCAGGAGCACGGGGGAATCATTCGCCATGGGGCAAAGTTGCTCTATGCCTATTGCGAAGCTACCGTACCAAAGGTTACCATGATTGTTAGAAAAGCCTACGGCGGTGCCTACATCGGAATGTGTAACAAAGAACTGGGAGCAGACATGGTATTAGCATGGCCCAGTGCACAAATCGCTGTTATGGGTGCGGAAGGTGCAGCCAATATCGTATTTAAGAACGATATTAAGAATGCCGATGACCCGATTGCCAAGAGACAGGAGAAAATTGCTGAGTACGAAGAGAAATTTTCCAATCCCTATCGGGCAGCAGAAATGGGCTATGTAGACGATGTAATTGAGCCTGCAACCGCAAGACAACGCGTTATCAGTGCCTTTGACATGCTAGCTTCCAAGAGAGAGTCTCTTCCGGCTAAAAAGCATGGCAACATCCCACTATAGGAGGTACAGAAATGCAAGAATTAGGATTAATGGAACGCTTTGCGGATCCGGCACTATTTGAAAGTCTTTCTACCGGCGACAAGGCAGTTGGAAGCTTGATCACCACATTGATGGGCATGGGTACTACCTTTGCGGTTTTAATATTGCTCTGGGCAATCATTGCTTTGATGACTAAAATCATGCACAAGCCGAATCGAAAAGAAAGCACACCTGCCAAATCCGTAGGAGTAATACCAGCAGCAGAAACACCCGCTTCACAACCCGTTGCTGCGTCTGCACCTGCTAGTTCCGGGCAAGAGCTTATAGCCGTACTTATGGCCGCCATTGCCGCAAGCCAAGGGGCAGAAGTGGTGAGCAAGCTTAGAATTCGCAAGATTGAACGGATTTCCGGCAACCGCACGCCCTGGAACGCTGCAGGCTCTGCAGAATGCATCGACAGTAGAAAGTTTTAGCCTAGCGCTGAATAATCAATAAATTAAGGAGATAAAGAGATGAAGAAATATAATATCGTTGTAAATGGTGTGGCTTATGCAGTTGAAGTAGAAGAAGTTGGCAGTGGTGCATCCGCACCCGCACCCGTAGCCGCTCCGGCTCCCGTAGCTACCCCCGCACCCGTAGCTGCTCCTGCAGCTGCCCCGGCTCCCGCAGCAGCCCCTGCTCCGGCTCCGGCAGCAGCACCCGCAGCCGATGCTATGACCATTGAAGCTCCCATGCCGGGGACCATCCTGGATGTAAGAGTGAAGGCAGGAGATTCCGTAACAGAAGGCCAGATTATGGTCATGCTGGAAGCCATGAAGATGGAAAATGAAATTATGGCGCCAAGAGCAGGTGTAGTGGATACGGTACAGGTAGTGAAGGGTGCGTCGGTCAACACCGGCGATGTAATGCTCTCCCTTAAGTAATGCCTCGGATTAAAATCTCCGGGGTTTCCGGAAAAATAGAAAGGGAGGAAGAAATGAAATGATCATAGATACCTTGATGAAATTTTTCAGCACTACAGGTATTTTGAATATGGATTACAAAAGTGCCATCATGATCGGTGTGGCCATGCTGTTTCTTTATTTGGCTATCAATCGGGGGTTTGAGCCCCTGCTGCTGGTACCCATTGCGTTTGGAATGCTCTTGTCCAATCTGCCTTTGTCAGGGATGTTTGATGAAGGAGGACTTTTTTACTGGTTCTATCAACTGAATAAAATGGGCATTCTGCCGCCTCTGATCTTTATGGGTGTTGGAGCTATGACGGACTTTGGCCCACTGATTGCAAACCCCAGATCTCTCTTGATTGGAGCGGGTGCACAGTTTGGCATCTTTTCAAGCTTTTTAGGAGCCATTCTCTTAGCGGGTTTTAACGCTCAGGAAGCGGCTTCCATTGGCATCATCGGTGGAGCAGACGGGCCGACGGCGATCTTTATAACCACACAATTGGCACCCCATCTTCTGGGAGCCATAGCGGTGGCGGCCTATTCCTATATGGCACTGGTGCCGGTCATTCAGCCACCAATCATGAAACTTATGACTACAAAGAAAGAGCGTACCATCAAGATGCAACAGCTGAGGCCGGTCAGTCAACGTGAGAAGATTATTTTCCCCATTATGGTGACCACGGTGGTATCGCTGATCCTGCCCCCGGCTACGCCGCTGGTAGGCATGCTGATGCTTGGCAACCTGTTCAAAGAGAGTGGGAAAACCCTACGTCTATCCGATAGTGCTGCCAATGCTTTAGTGAATATTGTCACAATCTTCCTGGGAGTATCGGTAGGAGCCTCTGCAGTCGGCCCCACCTTCCTGGTGCTGGATACCATACAGATCATAGTGCTGGGAGTTGCAGCCTTCATGGTTGGAACTGCAGGAGGTCTTTTGA
>JBAYOC010000144.1:0-4334 GCA_041678465.1 Anaerovoracaceae bacterium
CAGAATGGAGGAGAAATTATGAAGAATGTAAAAGTTATTATTTGGGGTCTCGGCGCCATGGGTTCCGGAATGGCAGATATGCTTCTGAAGAAGAAGGGCGTGGAAATCGTCGGCGTAGCGGGAAGAGCGGGTAAAGTGGGTAAAAGCATGTACGATTATCTGCAGACACCCAAAGGGGATCGGCCCGACGTCGTCATTGGAAGCCCCGAAGATGTAATCAAAGAGAAGAGCGCAGATGTAGTTCTGCTCTGTACCGATTCCTTTACCAGGAAAGCTTTTGATCGTATTAAATTTATTCTGGAAAAGAAGATTAACTGCATTACCAGTGCAGAGGAAATGGCATATCCCCAGGCACAGGAACCTGAGCTTGCAAAACAGTTGGACGAGATTGCCAAGGCCAACGGCGTATCCGTGCTGGGAACCGGCATCAACCCGGGTTTGATCATGGACCTCCTTGTAGTCGTGATGACGGGCTGCTGTGAAAGCGTTGATCACGTCATTTCCAGAAGAGTTAACAGCCTTTCTCCCTTTGGCCCGGCTGTTATGGAAGAACAGGGTATTGGCATTACTGCTGAAGAGTTCAAAAAGGGTGTTGAAACCGGCTCCTTGTCCGGGCATGTAGGCTTCCCGGAATCCATCAACATGATTGCGGACGCTATCGGTTGGAAGGTGGAGAAAGTCACCCAGTCCATGGATCCCATCGTCACCGATGTAGACAGAAAATCTCCTCATGGATTTGCAAAAGTCGGCGACGTTGCAGGTTGTGCAATGAAGGGCTTTGGTTATGTTGATGGGGAGCTGAAGATCGAAATGGATCATCCTCAGCAGATTGAGCCGGAGCAAGTGGGTATTGCAACCGGTGACTATGTCATCATCAAAGGAACACCAAACATTAATATGGTCAACTCTCCGGAAGTCCCCGGCGGCATCGGGACCATTGCAATGTGCGTAAATATGATCCCCCAGATCATCAATGCAAGACCGGGTCTTCACACCATGCTTACATTGCCCGTTCCAAGAGCCATCATGGGTGATATGAGAGAAATGATTAGCGAGGAAGCAAAGATCGTTTAATAGCGATATTAGTATAACGTATTGAAAACTAAGGACCCTAAGGTCCCGGAGGTGAAAAATGATAGAGAAAGGTACATGGGTATTGATTCATAGAAATATTCTAGAGCCGGGAGAAAGAGCACCCCAAGTTCCGGATGACACAAAAAAAGTGCCTTTGGAAATGTGGATCAAAGGTTATTTGCAGAAGGACGCCGAAGTGGGCGCCGAGGCGGAAGTCATTACCAGGACCGGAAGAAAGGAAACCGGTACACTTCTGGAAGCAGAGCCCTACTACAAGCACGATTATGGCAAGTTCGTCCCTGAACTTCAGGTGATCAGCGAGCAGGTAAGAGAGATCACGTTTGGAGGTGACGAGTAATGACATTAGCAAACGATTATAATTCCGTAATGTCCCGCAAAGGGGAGATTATGAAGAAGTCTGTCGGCATCGATTACACCAGCTTTGAAAGCGGATCCATCGCCTTCGACTATGAGAAGATGATGCGAGAAACAGGCTATACACTCGATGAGATGCAGAATATCCAGCACAGCGTTCATGTAGGAAACACACCGATCATCGAACTGCGGAATATCACCGCTTTGGCAAGAAAGTGCTCAAAGCCCGGCTATGGAGCTAGAATCTTCATCAAAGATGAAGCAAGCAACCCCTCGGGAAGTTTCAAAGCAAGAAGGGCAGCCAACTCAGTCTATCATGCGAAACGACTTGGTTTTAAGGGCGTTGTTACTGCTACCAGTGGAAACTACGGCGCAGCTGTAGCTTCCCAGGCGGCTATGGCAGGTCTAAAGTGCATCGTAGTACAGGAATGCTATGATTCTGCCGGCGTAGGACAGCCGGAAATCATCGAAAAAGCAAGGAAATGCGAAGCGCTGGGGGCGGAAGTGGTTCAGTTATCAGTAGGTCCCGAGCTGTTTTACAAGTTCCTTTTACTACTGGAGGAGACGGGCTATTTTAACGCTTCTCTTTATACACCATTTGGCATCGCCGGTGTAGAGACCTTGGGTTATGAACTTTCCATGCAGTTTAGAGAAAAGTTTGGAAAAGATCCGGACGTAGTGGTCTGCACCAATGCCGGCGGTGGAAACCTCACCGGTACAGCAAGAGGCTTAATCAAGGCCGGGGCAGACTCAAAGATCATAGCAGCTTCCGTAGATCTGTCGGGACTGCATATGGCTGCCGACAGCCAATTCAATAAAAAGTCCTTTACCACTGGACATACAGGTTTTGGTATGCCATTTGCCACTTGGCCGGATCGGTCCGACGTTCCCAGATCCGCAGCCAGACCCATGCGGTACATCGACCGGTATGTAACCATTACCCAGGGAGACGTATTCTATATGACAGAAGCTCTGGCTAGCCTGGAAGGTTTGGAAAAGGGTCCCGCCGGAAACACTTCCTTAGCCGCTGCATTTGCATTGGCCCAGGAGCTACCCGAGGACCAGATGATCGTTGTACAGGAAACGGAATACACCGGAGCCGGCAAGCACATTCAGCCGCAGCTGACCTTCGCAAAGAGCAATGGCATTGAAGTATATTTTGGTGACCCTAAGGATCAGGTGCCGGGAAAGAACATCGTACTCCCGTCGCATCCTTCGATGATCAAGGCAACCGATCAGGATCTCAACCACATGAGAAAGTCTCTGATCCGGACAGCGGTAAACACCTATAAAGTTACACCGACAGAGGCAGATATTGCCTTCCTGGCCGAAGAGACGAAAACCGACGCTGCCTTCGTAAAGGAAGTACTGGCAGCATTATAACCAACCACGGGGACAGACCCCGTGGGGGCATAATCAACCACGGGGACAGACCCTGTGGTTGTCTGGTAGAAAGGAAATAAGATGAAAAGAGCAGATGATTTTCAGGAAAGGCGCAAGCATTTGACAAACCTCACTGACAAAGAACTCTATGAGCGCTTTTGGAAGCTGACAGAGCAGGTGGTGGACCCCTTGCTTGAATTGGGGAAGAAAAATACGAGCCCGTCCATTGAGAGATCCGTGCTCCTTCGCATGGGCATTTCATCTCTGGATGCAAAGCCCATCGTACAAGGCTGTATGGACAAAGGTTTGATGGGAAAAGGTGCCGGACATGTTGTATATAAGCTTGCTAAAGCTAAAAACATTTCCGTTAAGGAGGCTGGAAGCATGCTGGCAGAGGGCAAGGGCTGGGATGAAGCCGTCGCCTTATTAAGGGTTAAGGGGGGTGTATGAGATGAACGATAAGAAATTAATTCACAACGAAAAACTGGACGTTGAATACATCCTGAAAGACCTGGATAAATACAGACCAAAGAGAAGGGGATGGACCTGGAGAACCGTAGAACCGGGCATGCAAATGGGCCCCTTTACCTATAGGGACGCTACTACCCCCATGGAAAACGGAGTAGGGCTGCCATCTTCCAAGTACTTTGACTATATCGACCCCCAGCCTCAACCGGTTATTACCACGGAAATCGCCTCCGGGCGCTTTGAGGATGACATTCGTAGAATGAGAATGGCCGCATGGCACGGGGCAGATCATATCATGGTCATCCGTACCGCAGGACAGTCCCATATGGATGGGCTTATCGAAGGAACGCCCCAAGGTGTGGGCGGTGTGCCTATTACGCGTAAACAAGTCAGAGCACAGCGGAAAGCGCTGGATATGATCGAGGATGAAGTGGGCAGACCGATTAACTACCATTCCTATGTATCTGGTGTTGCCGGTCCGGAAGTGGCCGTCATGTTTGCCGAGGAGGGCATCAACGGTGGTCACCAGGATCCCCAATACAATGTTCTTTATCGCAATGTCAACATGTTGCGTTCATTTGTCGATGCCGCCGTTGCCAAAAAATTGATGGCCGGGGCGGCAATGGGCCAAATCGACGGTGCCCATAACGCCAACGCAACGGCACGGGAGGCCTGGAAGGTCATGCCTGAATTGCTGGTCCAGCATGCTCTCAACTCCAAGTATTCAGAGATGGTCGGTATGGCACCCGATAAAATTTATCTCTCCTCGGTACCGCCAACGGGTACACCGGCACCGATTTTGCGCATGGACTTACCTTATGCAGTGGCCTTGCGGGATTTGTTTAAAAAGTATAAAATCAGGGCTCAGATGAATACGAAATATATGGAGTCCGATACGCGGGAGGCAACGGTAAACCACGTCCTAAACGTGTTGATTTCTCGGTTGACCACTGCCGATATCCAAAGTACTATTACCCCCGATGAGGGACGCAACGTACCTTGGCACTACAACAGTATCCATGCTGTCAATACTG
>JBAYOC010000145.1:0-4322 GCA_041678465.1 Anaerovoracaceae bacterium
TGTCATGATCTTCTCGAAGATACGTCCATCACCCCGGATGAATTGCTCGCATGCTGCGGGGAAGTGGTCCTTGCTGCCGCCAAACTATTGTCGAAATCCCCAGGATATGTTATGGAGGACTACCTTTGTGCGATCAGGAAAGACCACATCGCATATGCCGTTAAAGTTGCCGATCGGATCCATAACCTCAAAGAAGCCAGGATGGCCGACATTCAGTTTCAAAGGCAGTACCTGGAAGAGACAGAAGAGTATTATCTGGATTTTGCGAAAGAATCGCCGTTTTTCGAGGATTTATGGAATAAATACAATGATCTGAAAAGGAAAGTGGTATCTTGACCTCATGGAGAGAAGGCTTATACAGATACAGATTGAGACGGTTGTGAAGCTGCAAAGATACAATACGATACAATACAATACAATATTTCTGAAGAATATAGGAGAATTTAAAATGATAAAAGCATATTTGGTAGCATATCCAATGTTATACGAGGGAGAAGATATTGAAGTACGATACAGCTTATTTCAGGATGATATTCCTATTAAGAAGGAATCTATTTATTTAGAATATATGAAGCCGGCTATTGTTGGATTGAATTCTATTCTTACTATGCTGCTGAAGCTAGAACAATACAAGGAAGAAGAAATTACAATCATTATTAATGATGCTTCCTTGTATGAAATAATTAGGGGTTGCCGCACCACGAAAAATGGTGATGTTCTTAAAATGGCAAGCAAGCTGAAAAAGCAGCTAGTCAAATTCAAGGATTTATCTTTTATTAATGTTACCAAGGACAAAGCGTCTTTGGCGAAATGGAAGGAAATATTAGAGGGCTAAATTGAAAGAAGTAGGGGACCTGGAAGTAATTTTCGAATAAATGAGCAAAAAACGCAGAAGTGTGTGGAGTGAAGCGGGAAAATCCACACACTACTAAGAATATGCAACGCTTGAGTAACCACAACGCTTGAGTAACCCTCTTGCCACAGTTGAATCCGCATGCTATAATTAGAAAACGTCGCAAATATCTATAAAAGAACATCATAAAACGTCGCAAGTAAACCCGAGAAATTGTAGAAAAATGTCGCACGCGCGAAAAAGGGGGCGGTATTCATGTTATATCGCAAAATGTTCACAAATCTCATGTCCTGGAAAAATCGTAAATCACGAAAGGCTCTGCTGGTAACGGGGGCAAGGCAGACCGGAAAAACCTTTCTCATCAGGGAATTTGGGAGACAGAACTACGAGAACTTTGTTGAAATCAACTTTATCACAGAGCCTAAAGCCGCTGCAATTTTTGATGGAAATTTGAACGCTGATACTTTGATTACCAACCTGACTGCTTATCTCATGGCTCCATTGACTCCCGGGAAGACACTTGTATTCCTGGATGAAATACAGGAGTGTCCCCAGGCAAGAACGGCTATAAAGTTTCTGGTAGAGGACGGTCGTTTCGATTATATCGAATCCGGTTCGCTGTTGGGTGTCAATTATAAAGAAGTGAAATCCTATCCTGTTGGCTATGAAGAGACTCTAAGGATGTATCCCTTGGATTTTGAAGAATTTTCACTGGCTAACGGTGTTCAAGATAGCACACTATCCTACCTGAAAGAGTGTTATGAAAAGGGCGAGCCCGTTAGAGAATCGATACACACCACCATGTTGGATCTGTTTCGTCATTATGTAATTACAGGTGGAATGCCTGCGGTGGTTCAAGAATTTATTGATACCCGCGATATTGGCAAAGTGCTAAAGATACAAAAGGACATTTTGGACCTGTATCGCCAGGACATAGCAAAATACGCTCAATACGGCAAAGATCGGATCAAAGACATATTCGACAGCATTCCCTCCCAGTTGAATTCGCAAAACAGACGTTTCACTTTGGCTGACATAAGGAAAACGGCCAGAATGGATCGGTATGGCAGCAGTTTCTTGTGGCTTGCAGATGCTGGTGTGGCCTTACCCTGTTTCAACATCCAAGAGCCCAAAATACCGTTACGAATAGGCGAAAAGCGGAACCTATTCAAACTCTATATGTGCGATATTGGTCTATTGTGCGCGGCAAGCATGGAAAATGTGCAGTTTGATATTTTAAACGGAGATCTATCAGTCAATATGGGTAGCATCCTGGAGAACGCTTTCGCCCAGAATTTAAAATCGAATGGATTTGATTTGCATTATCTAAACAAAAAAAACCTGGGAGAAATTGATTTCATCCTACAGAAAGGAAAGGAAATTCTTGCCGTAGAAATCAAATCCGGAAATGATTACACAAAACATCCGGCTCTTGATAAAGCCTTAAATACTAAGGGCTGGAGCCTAGACAGGAGCTATGTTTTCTGCAAAGGCAATCTGGAAAGGAAAGATAGAATAACCTACCTGCCCTGGTATATGATGATGTACTTTCATCAGGAGCTGCTGCCGAACCACCTCCCGATCTCTCTTGATTTGAACGGAGTCTAGGAATGGTAATGACTCACATGACTGCGAAAGCAAAGCTTGCGCGGAACCCTTAATAGATTACATGGATCACGGCCTCCCTGTTGATAAATATCTGCGTAGATATGAACTTTCAAATGTCTGCGCCCGGCGGAGCGTTTGGTGATACGGGCTCCTTCTTTTGTTACCAGAAAGAATATCTTAATAAATCATCAGGGACTACTTTTTAAGAGAATATAGTTCATATATTAATTTTCTGATGATAATGTGAACTATCTCTACAGGTATTGTAGCTTCAAAACCGCTATTATAGTATTCTTTCTAACCGACTATGAAAAAAAGTGAACTACATTTTTTAGATTTGTAGTTCACTTTTTCTTTGGGCTTTATAGTTGTGAACTATACGGGCTTAAGAAGGTGGCTTTTAGCTTAGCCAAAAGGCCTCTGATAGTTCACCTTTTTCGGAAGTCACCACAAGTTTTTCAGTTTTCATCTTTAATATGTCTACAGTTTATGCACAGAATATCAAATAGCATGATAGGATCGGACTATCAAGTTATTTGTATTGTTGTAAGGCAATTATTATGGTAGCATTAAGACGATGGATATTACTGGAAACCGCATTATTTTTATAAGAAGACTATGGAGAAAAGAGTATAAGGACGGACATTAGCCATGATCAAACCGGAACACTTAAAAAGCGGCGATAAGGTTGCAATTGTCAGCCTTTCTGCAGGAACCCTGGGTGAACCCTGGGCCATACATAAATTACATATTGCATGGGAGCGACTGGAAAACGATTTCGGTCTGCAGGTGGTTGTGATGCCAAATGCGCTGAAGAGAATCGAATACCTTGATGAGCACCCCGAAGCAAGAGCTTCTGATCTTATGGATGCATTTCGAGATAAAGAAATCAAGGCGATTTTCAACGCCATCGGTGGCGATGATTCGATCCGTTTGTTGCCTTATATAGATTTTGATGTGATAAGAGACAACCCTAAGATTTTCACGGGCTTTTCCGATACCACATCGAATCATCTGATGATGTATAAAGCGGGATTGGTTTCTTATTATGGTGCAAGCATCATGACCAATTTTGCTGAGTATGTAAAAATCAATGATTACACATTGCAGATGATCAGAGACACACTTTTTGATCCGAAGCCGGTGCTTGAAATACCTTCCGCACCCTATTGGTATGATGACGAGGATGAGAAAATCTGGTGGAAGGAAGAAAACATCAATTGGCTCAGACAGTATCACCCTGAGGAAATAGGTTATGAGATTCTTCAAGGCACCGGTATTGTAGAGGGAGAGCTGCTCGGAGGGTGTATTGACGTATTTATTCAACTTACAGGAACTCCTGTCTGGCCAACAATTGACCAGTGGCAGGGCAAGATCATGTTTTGGGAAACCAGTGAAGAGGACATGTCCTGTGACTATCTGACCTGGATCCTTCGAAACCTACAGGCGCAAGGAATTTTTGATGCAATAAAAGGGATCTTAGTGGGCAAACCTGCAAGAAGGAGCAAGTACGAAGCATATAAGTATGTTTACAGAAAGGTAGTTGGCAAAGAGGCCGGTCATCCGGAAATCCCTATTATGTATAATGTTAACTTCGGTCATGCAGAGCCTATCGGTATCATCCCCTATGGACTGAAATGCAGGCTCGATGCAGATAACAGGACATTGACCCTGTTGGAACCGGCAACCCAGAACCGTTGACAGGAAAGGTCGGATCTAGCGGTAATAGTGTAGCTGGGAGGAAAGAAAAATGGCAGTGGATAAGCAATATGAATCGGACGTAGAAGAGATATTGTCGCACCGGCACGATAACGGAGCTGATCTCTGGACGACGCCAGCCAGCCATGATTAAACCGGAACA
>JBAYOC010000146.1:0-4319 GCA_041678465.1 Anaerovoracaceae bacterium
CAGGGATGAGTTTACCCCCATACTTGCAGTGGCGGCTCTGCAACTCTTTGCATATCATGTAGCGCGCCTCAGGGGCTGCGATATCGATAAACCGAAGAACCTAGCCAAGTCCGTTACTGTGGAATAAGGAACAAAATATCTTGGATGAGAGTCATGCAGATACGAACGCTTTGTAGCTATAACGATATTGCGTTGTAAGTTTAGAGATATATCAAGGAAGGAATGAGTCATGAATAATAGGTGGAAAAACGTATGTTTATGGGGCATGATTACAATTCTGCTAGTGGCAACTTTAGTTGGCTGTGGTCAGGGAAATGGAGGAGAGACGCCCGAGGTTCCGAATCTTCCTGAGTCAAAAGAATATACGATAAATTTATATTTTACAAACAATGAGTATGTGGAGACCGGAGATGAATCCTTGGATCACTATCTGTCGGAAAGCAGGGAGATTGAGGTGGCGGAAGGGGAAAACCCCTGGATTGTCATGCTGGAAGCACTGAAGAGTGTTGAGAGTGAAGGAATGGGTACTGTTATCGGGCAGGACGTAATCTTTGACCGTGTGACTGTCAGTGAAGAGGATGAAACGCTGCTGATTCTGGATCTTGGAAGCATTGGGGGCAGTGGAGGATCACTGCAGGAAGGTTTTTTCATTGGACAGATTGTGCAGACCCTTGTTGACAACAGCCATTTATTTGAGGATGGCCCAAATATAGATAAAGTCCAATTCCTGGTGAAAGGCGAAACGGTGGAAAGCTTGATGGGACATATCAGTGCCGGCGAACCTTTTACCGGTGAGTTGCACTGATGTATCGGAGGATAAATTGAAACAATATGAAGTGAGAGATCTGACCCTTGCACCTTCGGGCAGACAGAAAATTGAGTGGGTAGCGGCCCACATGCCCCTGCTGCGAGGTTTGCAGGAGCAGTTTATAAAGGACAAGCCTTTTCAAGGTGTAAAGATAACACTGTCCATCCATTTGGAGGCTAAGACGGCCTACCTCTGCGAAGTGTTGGCTTCAGGGGGAGCACAGATGTCCATAACGGGAAGCAACGTGCTTTCCACTCAGGACGATGTGGCGGCGGCACTGGTGGCGGCGGGGCTTCGTGTCTACGCTTATCACGGAGCCACAGACGAAGAGTATCAGAGCCATATCCAGATGGCACTTGAGCAGAAGCCCAATATAATTATTGACGATGGGGGAGATCTGGTAACCGCTCTTCATACTGTGAGGCCCGATCTGGCGGTGGATACCTGGGGCGGCTGTGAAGAAACCACCACAGGTGTCATTCGCATCAAGGCCATGGAGAGGGAAGGCATCTTGAACTTCCCTATGGTTGCGGTAAATGATGCCAAATGCAAGCACTTCTTTGATAACCGATACGGCACCGGCCAGTCCACCTGGGACAGCATCATGCGAAACACGAATTTGATTATCGCAGGCAAACAGGTTGTAGTAGGTGGCTACGGGTGGTGTTCTAAAGGAATCGCTATGAGAGCCAAAGCTCTGGGGGCCAAAGTTATAGTTACGGAGATCGATCCGGTGGCGGCCATTGAAGCGGTAATGGACGGCTTTGAAGTTATGACCATGGAAGCGGCAGCACCTTTCGGAGACATATTCGTCTGTGCCACTGGTAACAAAAAGGTGATTACGGTAGACCACATGCTGACCATGAAGGAAATGGCCATTCTAACCAACGCCGGGCATTTCAACGTGGAAGTGGATATGGAAGGGCTGGAAGCCGCTACAGTGGAGAAAAAGGAATTGCGCAAAAACCTTACAGGCTACCGGCTGAAAAACGGAAAACAAGTTTGCGTGATAGGAGAAGGAAGACTAGTAAATATAGCCGCTGCCGACGGACATCCGGCAGAGGTTATGGATATGAGCTTCGCCGTTCAGGCTCTGTCCGCTCTGTATATTATGGAACACAGGGGAAGCTTGGAAAATAGAGTCATCGACGTATCGGAGGAAATCGACACTATGGTTGCGGAGCGTATGCTGGCAGCCTGGGGAATCACCATCGATCGCCTGACAGAGGAGCAAAAGACCTATCTAAACAGCTGGAACTTATAGTAAAAAAGGGGGACGCACCCTCACACAATTGCCACACAATTCCTCTTCTGTGAGGGAATTGTGTGGCAATTGTGTGAGGGTGTGTCCCCCTTGTGTACCTTGCAAAAAAGACAGCAGGCCCACCTACCCGCAAGGTTTGTGGGCCCCTCTTTCGTTTATAACGAACGACAGTTGCAGAATATGATAACCAGCAATAAGAAGAAAAACAGTAAGCTGGTATCAATTCCTTCTCCTTCACCGAGGAGTCCACCACATCTACCTGACATCATTCATCACCTGCTTCTATCCAAGATTTAGATTGTATTATAGGATATTCAGGGGCAGGCTATAGTGTGAATCATCTTTCGGAAAAAATTATAGTGATGCGATGGCTTTATTTATACGGGTCATAGCCCGGGTCTCGCCCATAATCTGTTGGATTTCCCACAGGTCGGGAGAGGAGGCTCTTCCCATGAGTGCGATGCGGATGACGGTGCTCACATGGCCGACATGTCCTTTGTAAAGCTCCGGGTTTTTCTTATAGTCTTTTGGCTTGGCTGCATATCCCATGTCCGTGCTCAGAGTGCGGATCTTGCTAAACCATTGGGACGCGTCATCCCTGTGGTCATAGCCTTTGATATAGGCTTCCAATATGGGTTTGATGTCGCCCTGTGCCACTTCTGCCGGATAGGGATCTTCGACCTTGAAGTAATCGTCGAAGAAATAGCTGATGAAATCGAAGATCTGCTCGCAGTAGACCAGGTCCTTTCGAGGCTTTTCCCCGTGCCTGTCCATGGCCAGAATGCGAAGGAGCATATTCTTGTTATCCGTGAAGAGGGGGCCCAATTCGCGGCGGTATTCCTGTGTCCAAACAAACAGAAAATCATAGAGTTCTTCGTCGGGCATGCGCACCAGAACCTCTTTGCTCACGTCGTTGAGCTTATCCAGGTCGAAGAGCGTGCCTGAACTGCTCATTTTCTCCGTTGTAAAACCAAAGTCCTCCATAGGGCTGTCGGGATTTGCCAGCCTCCACTCTTCATAGTTCGAGTTCAATATAGTAAGAAGGTATTCTCGCACAGCTTTGGGATGGTAGCCCTGACTGCGGTAATAGCTGAGGGAAAGCTCCGGATCCTTCCGTTTGGAGAGCTTGCGCTTATTCTCACCTTCCATCTTCATCAGAACCGTAGTGTGACAATAGATGGGCAGAGGCAGTTCCAGTGCGTCAAATAGGGCTACGTGGATGGGCAGGGAGGAAAGCCATTCTTCGCCCCTTACCACATGGGTGGTGCGCATGAGGTAGTCATCTATGACGTGGGCGAAGTGATAGGTGGGAATGCCATTCTGCTTCAGCAGCACTACATCCTGGAAGTTCTCCGGCATGGACAGATGGCCTCGGATGCCATCAATTATTTGGAAGTTGCGGGCAGGGTCTCCTGTGGAGCGAAAGCGCAGTACAAAGGGTTTTCCGCCCTCAAGGTTCCGGCGGACCGCATCCGATTTAAGCTCTCTACATTTGGCAAAGTGACCGTAATAGCCGGGGTTTTCACCCTTCTTTTCCTGTTGCCCTCGTATGGCTTGGATTTCTTCTTCGGTACAAAAGCAGGGGTAGGCCAGACCTTTTTCTACCAGGTGCTTGGCATAGCACTGATAGATCGCTTCTCTGCGGCGCTGATAATAGGGGCCGTAGCTTCCCGTTTCCCCATGGATAGTGACACCTTCATCGAAGCGCAGGCCAAAATACTCTAAAGAGGAGATGATGGCTTCTACAGCGCCCTCTACTTCCCGCTTTTCGTCTGTGTCCTCGATGCGTAGGAAGAAGGTCCCGCCGCTTTGGTGAGCCAATCGCTCGTCAACAAAAGCGCCGTAGAGGTTTCCTAAATGTATGAAACCCGTGGGGCTGGGGCCCAGTCTGGTCACCTTGGCCTCGGGAGGAAGCTGCCTTTTTGGATAGAGGGCTTCGTAATCTTCGGGTGTCTTGTCGATATGGGGGAATAGCATTTCTGCTAATGCGGTATAATTCATGGTAATTCTCCTTATTCAATATTTAACATCTTTATTATACACATTTTCCACTCCCATACAACCGGAGCTGTCCGTCATCCAAATTCCAATATTTCGCCATTTTGGATGATTGAATAGCATATTCCGACTTGATTGGGCCCTAGCCGGAGCTGTCCGTCATCCAAATTCCAATATTTCGCCATTTTGGATGATTGAATAGCATATTCCGACTGGACTGGGCCCTAGCCGGAGCTGTCCGTCATCCAA
>JBAYOC010000147.1:0-4309 GCA_041678465.1 Anaerovoracaceae bacterium
CCGGTAGACTTTGATTTTCCGGCGGGATGTAGAGAGCTCTGCGATCAGTACGGTGCTTTACTCATCTTCGACGAGGTAGTCACCGGTTTTCGCATGGGTCCGGGAGGCGCGCAGGAATATCTTAACGTGATGCCGGACTTGACTGTGTTTGGCAAGGTTGTGGCAGGAGGCTATCCCGGTGCAGGGGCTCTTGGCGGCAAATCGGAATATATGAAATTCCTTGGTGCGGGCCTAGATGAACACGGAGGCAAGAAGGCTCTCGTAGGCGGCACCTTGACGGCGGCGCCCATCACCTGTTGCGCCGGTTACCATACCATTAGTGAAATCCAACGCACACGTGCCTGGGAGACAGCAGCGAAAATGGGTGACCGTCTGACGGACGGATTGACAGCCCTCATCGAAAAGAAAAAGCTTCCCTTTGTTGCCTACAATGTGGGATCTATCTGCCATCTGGATACGGTAGGCACGATGCATTTCGCAATCCGCTGGAATAAGCCTTGGCAAATTCCTAATATACTAAAAGAAACAACAAAGCGTAAGACGGAGATGCAGTATGTCGGTGCGGCTTATATGGCGGAAGGGTTGGTGACCTTGGCCGGCAACCGGATGTATCTCAGCGCGTCTTATACTGAGGAAGACGTTGATAGAGCGCTGGCTTCCTTTGAGCGGGTGTTTGAAACTATTGAGGTGCAGAAATGATAAATGAAGCCGAAGCAAAAGGTCTCGTTGCTCAGTCCGGTCGCATGCTTCTTTCAGAGGGCTTGGCCGCTCGTACCTGGGGTAACGTAAGTTGTCGTATCGATGAAAATTGGATGGTTATCACGCCAAGCGGCCTTAGTTACGATGGTATGACAGCAAATGATATCGTGCGTCTGAACATGAGCACCGGTCAATGGGAGGGAAGGCTTAAGCCTTCCTCGGAGAAAGGGGTACACACTGCTGCATATCGAGCGCTGAACGATGGGGAATTTGTGCTCCATACCCATCAGGTATATGCCTCCGCCATGGGGTTGACAGGCATTGAAGTGCTTTCCTTCTCTGCAGCAGAGGAAAGCGCGCTAGGTGGAGTCGCATTGGCTGATTATGGCCTGCCCGGTACGAAGAAACTAGCGCAGAATGTTGCGGTAGCTTTCAGCGGTGGAGCCCATGTAGTGTTGCTTGCCCGCCACGGGGCAGTGATCGTGGGGAAAAACCATGAGCAAGCTTTTGAACGTGCCCGCCTGTTGGAGGCTGTATGTCGCCGCGCTTGCATGGGTCAGCCTGAAGATGGCCCATCAGCAGACAGCCCTCTCTTTGACGAAGAGCTGGCGGAGTGCCTGATAAAGTCTGCGAAAGACAAGTACGGACATGTGGCTTATACTTCGGCAGCACCCGTTCTGGCTTGTGCAGAAAGCGGTAAGACCATTCGGGCACAACTGGATGATATGGCCCAAATGATTGGACCTCATCTTTCCACTGTGAAGCCTGATGAGAAGGGGATAATAGATGCTCTCGGAAGGGAAGACGCTGTGTTGGTTCCCCGCGTAGGAGCCATATGTCGCGCATTCACGGATGAGGACAGCGCTGCCATGTGTCTATTGGCGGAAAAGGCCTGTATCAGTTGGCTTCATACACAAGCCATGGGTATAAGCAAGCATCTATCATGGTTCGACACTCGGCTCATGCGGGCAATCTATCTGAAGAAATATTCTAAAATGGTAAGGGGATAAACCATGGAAAAATTCCAGAACAAAGAGCTTTTGAGGGTGACGAAGTTCGCACTGTTCTCCCTCAGCGCCGGCATCATTGAGCTTGCGAGCTTTGCCCTGTTGTACAATGCGTTACATATCATTTATTGGGTCAGTTATCTGGTAGCATTGACGCTTTCCGTACTTTGGAATTTTACGTTGAATCGGCGTTATACCTTCAAATCCGCAGCAAATGTTCCCACCGCTATGTTGAAAGTATTCGGCTACTATTGTATCTTTATGCCGGTGACCACTTTTGGCGGCCACTACCTGGAAGGTACTGTGGGACTCAATGGCAATATAGTTACCCTAATGAATATGGGTCTGAACCTCATTACCGAGTTCTTGTTTTGCAAGTATGTGGTCTATCGCAACAATATCGACACAAATGACCTAGCTTAAGGAAGCAAGGGGACGGTTCTTTTGCTTCTTTGTAAAACTGTTTGCTTTTCATTAACAGTCGTGATATAATAAATCGGTAATAAAGAAGAATTTTCGGAGAGAGCTTTATATGCTGTCTCTTTTATTTTATGAGTAGAATAGAAAGAATGAGTAGAAAAGGAAGAATATGAACAGAACGAAATTTGAACAACTGAACTTATCCAATGATATGATGAAGGCCATCAAAAATAAGAGCCTGGAATATACAACGCCGGTTCAAGCCGAAGCCATTCCGGCTATGCTTGAATGGAAAGACGTGACTGCAAAAGCGCCAACGGGAACAGGTAAAACCTTTGCCTTTGGAATTCCCGTTATTGAGCAGGTTGATCCAAGCGATCAGCAGATCCAGTCCTTGATTTTGGCCCCTACCCGTGAGTTGGCCATACAGATTTCCGCAGAGCTTCGGGAACTTTCAAAATTTAAGCCAGGCGTAAAAATCGTCTGTATTTATGGCGGCCAACCAATCGGCGCCCAGATTCAGATGTTAAAGAAACGACCTAAAATTGTCGTGGCAACACCGGGTAGACTGCTGGATCACCTAGATCGCAGAACCATCAAGCTTGGCGGAGTGAAGACCGTGGTTCTCGACGAAGCTGATCGTATGGTAGATATGGGCTTTTATAAAGATGTAACCAAGATATTGGATTTAACCACAAATCGCAAAAATTTGGCACTGTTGTCCGCAACCATGTCCAGGGAAGTCATGGATATAGGATGGATTTACCAGAGAGATGCTGTGGAAATTACCATTGCTGAGACGAAAACAAACAAACCTGACATATATCAATATAGCCTGAGAACCGATGAGAAGAATAAGACGGCAGCTATTTTGAAAATTATCGCAAACGAGAAATATGAACGTGCCTTGGTTTTTTGTAATACGAAGCATAAGGTAGAGAGATTAACAAAATGGTTAGGTGCAAAGGGATATGCCGTGGACTGCATACATGGCGATATTCGTCAGAACATTCGAGAAAAGGTCCTGAACACATTCCGCAGAGGAGGGCTCAAGATCTTGGTTGCTACCGACGTGGCAGCAAGAGGTATTGATGTGGACGATGTAGATACTGTGTTCAACTATGACATCCCCCATGAAAATGAATATTACACCCACCGCATCGGCCGTACAGGAAGAGCGAAGAAGCACGGAGTGGCATACACCTTTGTATCAAACGTTGCGGACGCAGTCCGCCTCAGCGAGATTGAAAAATATACAAAGTCAGATATTAGACCCCTCGATATTGATGATAAAATAAAAGCAGTATAGAATATATCGACCCATCTATTCCCCCAAAAGCGTTGTTACTCGTGGAATGCAAAATAAGGTGTAAAATATTGTTGATTTTGCACATTCATTGTATTATATTGAAAGATGTGAGTAGTCACTCATAAAATAAACTATTGCTTGTCTCAGAAAGAGTAGAGTTAGGTAAGACAGTTTGCATCTGCCGGAGGAGTATAAAGCATTGAATGATATGAATCGCAGTAAAGAAGACCTTATTGCAGAACTACGGGAACTTAGGCGGCAAAATAAAGAATTGATTCTGGGACGAGATGCCCTATGGGAGGTTATTCCTACAGCTCTTGTAATTATCCGAGCCTCTGATGGGAAGTTTGTATATCTGAACCAACATGCTGAGAGACTCTATGGGACTGACTATTCAGGTCACAATCTGAACTCCCATTTACTGGATGCTAATGTTGTACGACCGGATGGAGCCCCCTTTCCATTGAACGAAATGCCCATGGTTCAATCTCTTGTATATGGTAAAACTGTGCTCGGTACCGAGATGGTCATACAAGATGTAAACGGATGCAAACATTCGGTACTCGTCAGTTCTTCTCCCACGTTTGATGAGCAAAAAAACGTAATAGCTGCTATTTCTATTCTTGAAGACATTACAGAAAGAGTACTTACAGAAACAGCTTTGCGGGAGAGTAAAAAGCGAACTGTTAGTCTAGTGGGCAAGCTGCGTGAAACGGATCAGCATAAGAATACCTTTATCAACATGCTATCCCATGAGCTCAGAAATCCCTTGACCTCCGCCATGATGGGGGTTGAATTGAGCGAGAAAATCCTGCAGGAAGGCGGTCAGGCTACAAAGACCATCAAAATTGTCAGACGTCAATTGAAGCAACTA
>JBAYOC010000148.1:0-4298 GCA_041678465.1 Anaerovoracaceae bacterium
CCACCTGTTCGCGTATGGGCGTGCCTGGCAGAAGCTTTAGAAATCCCAGCTGGAGCATATGGGGCTTTAGCCTGTAAACGTCATTAAAGGAGTTTGCAAACCTTTCATAATCTTCATGGGGCAGTCCGGCGATCAGGTCCAGGTGCAGGTGGATATTTTTCATGTTCATAATGCGCTCCACATTGGCTGAGAGCTTTGGAAAATCGCACCGGCGGTTAATGGCCGTTAAAGTTGTCTCGTTTGTACTCTGCACGCCGATTTCAAACTGGAAGAGCCCGGGCCTGGCCTTCTCGAGCAAATTCAACAGCTCCGGGCTGATGATGTCTCCGCAGAGTTCAAAATGAAAGTTGGTAACTCCGTTATCCGTTTCCATAAGGTAACGGAGGATATCCATGCATCGAGCATCGTCATAGTTGAATGTCCGGTCTACAAACTTTACCTGCTTAACTCCTTTATAAACGAAGTAGCTGAGGTCTGCCTTCACCCTGTCAATGGGTAGGGGGCGAATCCCCTTCTCAATTGCAGACACGCAGTAGCTGCACGCAAAGGGACAGCCTCTCGCGGACTCGTAATACATGATTTTATCCGATTCCCCCACAAGGCTGTGAAAAGGAAAAGGTACCGCCGTAAAATCCACAGGAGCGGTGGCCGGATTTACATAGATCTTGCCATCATGACGATAGAGCAAGCCGTTGATCCCTTCAAAGTTTGAGGAAACATCCGGTTCTGCCAAGGCATTTAATAGTTTCGGGAAAGTCTCTTCCCCTTCACCTGTCAAAATGAAATCCACATTCCTGTTCTTTTTCATGATGTCCGGGCCGCGCCAGGTGACTTCAGGTCCGCCCAGCAACACTTTAATCTCCGGAATTGCTTTCTTCACGTTTTCCACCAGATATAGCGTTTTTTCTATATTCCAGACATAAGAGGAAAAACAAATCAAATCATAATCGTTGCGAAGCAGCTCTCCGTATATGTAATCATCGGGATTGTTGACAGTAAATTCGCGTAGCTCCATATTGTGTCCCGCTTCTGTGCTGACGGCATATAAATACTTCAATGCCAGGTTGGAGTGGACGTATTTCGAGTTAAGAGTCGTCAACAATACTTTCATCATATCTCCTGCTACATTTGCATTATAATTTTATAATAATCGGAACCGTTCATCCTTGAGCATCGAGGTATTTTCCATCGCCTTATCGATCTGCTTCAGCATGGCATCCTTATCCCGGGGCAGGTCCCCCTTGAGAGAAAGGTAATTGGATGCATGGTTGCTACGAAAGACGCACCTTTCCTCCAGATCTATGTTTTCCAGTAACAGCCGGGTCTCCTCCATCACTTCCCTTGCCGAAAGAAGCTCAAAACGACCAGATTGAATATCATCGTACAATTCGGTCCCCGCTTCTACCATCAGTGTCAGCAAGCCCACATAAGAGGGTGACATCCGGCTGATCACCTTTCCCGTCTCAGTGGCGTGCTCCTTCCAATCCTGTCTTCCGCCGATACCCGAAATGAAGGTAACCGAAGCCTGAATGCCCGCGTCTTCAATTTTGCGCACGGCCTCTATCAATTCTGCAGCAGTTGCGCCCTTCTTTATCTTATCCAATACCTTGTCGCTTCCCGACTCTCCTCCGATATAGATAATTTTGATGCCTTTATCCCGAAGTTCCGTAAGCTCATTCGGAGTTTTTCTCAGCACGTCCTGAGGCGAGCCGTAGACGCTGATCTTGGTGCATTCCGGAAAGAGCTCATGGATCGTATCTAAGATCTGCACCAGCGTTTTGTTGGGCAGTACCAGGGCATCTCCGTCGGCCAGGAATACCTTTTCAATGTAGGAATAATGCGCCCTTGCCCACTTTAAATCTTCGATGACATCCGTAATGGATCGTATGCGAAACTGTTCCCCCTTGTACATGGAACAAAAGGTGCAGAGATTATGAGCGCAACCGATTGTCACCTGGAGAATCAGGCTGTTGGCCTCGCTGGGTGGTCTGTATACACTACCTTCGTACCTCATAGGCTACATCCTTTCTGGTACTTCGATGCCCAGGAGCAGCAATCCGTTTTTAATGGTATGTTTAGCTGCAAAGGTGAGCAGCAGCTTTGCCCTTTTTTCCTTCTCGTCCTCCACTAAAATATGCTCATTGTGATAGAAGCGGTTGAAGCTCTGCGCAACATCGACGATTTGTCTAGTGACGATGGAGGGCTCATATTTTTCCGCAGCCTCGTAGACCTTGCTAGGGAACTCATATATCAGTCTTACCAAGTCATACGCGCTGTCGCCGCAGATGTACTGCAAGTCTGCACTCTGAATATCGGCCACGACCTGTTCCTCCGACTCCCCGGCATTGCGAAGAACGCTGGCAGCCCTGGCATAAGTGTACTGCACATAAGGACCCGTCTCTCCGTCGAAGTTGAGGATCTTATCCCAGGAGAATACATAGTCCTTAATCCTGCCGTTGGACAGCTCGTTGAAGATTACAGCGCCGATGCCTACCTGTTTTGCGGTAATATCTACATCTTCCGTGTTCACTTTCTTTTCTAAAATGATTTCCCTGGTGCGCTCGATTGCTTTGTTGAGCACATCCTCAAGAAATACCACACGGCCATGCCTGGTGGACATGGTGCCGTCCTCCAAACTGACCAGGCCAAAGGGAATGTGGATGCAATCCTTTGCCCATTCGTAACCCATGAGTTCCACTACCTTAATCCACTGCTGGAAGTGCAGGTTTTGCTGGGATGCCACGATGTAGAGATTTTTATAGAAATCATAATGCTCTTTCCGGTAAATCCCTGCGGCGATATCCCTTGTGATGTATAGGGTTGATCCGTCCTTCTTGGTAATCAGAGCAGGAGACATGTCATATTCGGAAAGGTCCACAATCTGAGCCCCTTCCGATGCCACCAGCAGGTTCTTTTCTTTTAATTCAGAAAGAACTCTTCCCATCTTGTCGGAGTAGAAGCTCTCACCCGCATAAGAGTCAAAGTCGATCCCCAGCATTTTATAAACTCTTCCGAATTCCCGCAGGCTTTCATCCCGGAACCATTTCCACAGAGCGGTCTCTTCTTCAGCACCGTTTTCCAATAGTGTAAAGGTTGCCCTTGCCTCTTCTTCCAGAGAAGGATCCTTTTCGGCTTCTTCATGGAATTTTACATAGTAACCCAGCAAGGCTTGAATAGGCGATTTTTCAACATCTTCCTTGTTACCCCAGCGGCGATAGGATACGATCATCTTTCCAAACTGCGTTCCATAGTCCCCCAGATGGTTGATGCGGACAGCATCAAAGCCGAGGAAATCATAGAGTTTATAGATTGCATTACCTATAACAGTACTGCGTATATGTCCAATATGAAATGGCTTTGCAATATTGGGGGAGGAATACTCAACGACGACCTTACGATTCTGCCCTATATCGCTGCTTCCGTAGCCTTCCTTCATTTCGGCCACCTCGGACAGAACTTCGCGAATGAAAACTTCTCTGCCCATGAACATATTTACATAAGCGTTTACGCTCTCGACTCTCTCAAACATCTTATCATTAGAAAGCTTTTCAGCGATATCTTTGGCTATGATCGCCGGCGACTTTCTCATGACCTTTGCCAAACGGAAACAAGGAAAGGCATAATCCCCAAGTTTGCTATCCGTAGGTATTTCAATCATTCCTGTCAGTTCTTCTGCCGTGAGTCCCTCAATTTGTTCTGCCAATAGGACTCCGATCTGCTCTTTAAAATTTATCATTCAACATTCCTCCTCAGAAATTATCTTGATTCCGTTTTGCGTAAGTAGCTCAGCAAGGACTCCGTCCCCGTCTATCAATGTATGTGTAAAAGTGCCGTCATAGATCCTTCCACAGCCACAGGAAGGGCTTCTTGATTTTAGGACAGCAAGTTCTATGTCTTCGCCTAACTCTCCGGCCCGTGCTCTTGCTTCTGCAAGCACCATGGCGGCGCCTTCCCGAAACTCTTCGGTGAGATCCTCCCCTTCTTGGCTGTAGACTCTGCCGTCTCGGATCTCCATGGGAGGTCTGGGAACAGGACAACCTGCGGCTACTTCGGGGCAGACGGCAATATAGTTATGGCCTTTTGCAAGATCTATTACTTTTTCATTTAGGTTGTTCCCACCGTTGTATTTGCAGTTTTCACCCAACAGGCATGCGCTGATAATATACACAATACACCTCTACTTCAATGTGACGATGGTCACACCGTCACCGCCTTCATTATAATTGCCTTTTCGGGATTTTTCCACATGTTTGTGTGTTTTGAACATGGATGCCAGCCCATCTCGAAGAATTCCGGCC
>JBAYOC010000149.1:0-4283 GCA_041678465.1 Anaerovoracaceae bacterium
CACCCTTCGAAAATATCCCCTAGTTCGTCCAGATCTGCGCTCACACTGACCACAAAATCCAGATCATATAGCTTGGATATGTTGCGAAGTCTCTCGAAAAATTCGCCCAAATCGGGAAGGTGCACATCTTTGTGGCGCAGTATCCCATCTATAAAAATGACCTCAATGTCATGATCCGAGCTGATGATACCGTAGATAAATCCGATATATTCATCAATGTTTGTAATGTGTTCATAATCTTCCATACAAACGACTCTGATTTGATACTTGAGGTCGTACATTAGCCTGTGATTTTTGTTGATAAAAACGATGCTACCGTCTGCAGTCTCCACCATATCGTTGGCCAAGTGTATCATATTTTTTGTTTTCCCGGACCCTTTGTGGCCCGCAAATACTTTCACCAATTGCGATCGCCCCTTTCTTTTTTATCTCTAATTTTATTATACACTACCCTTGAAAAAGGGCAAGGAAGAAATACTATGATTTCTTCCTTGTATTCCATGAATTTATTTCCTTTTCCCTTTACTATCCATAATGGTGAACTCCTGTTTCATATTAGATCAAATCTTTTGATTCAAGAAAGTCTTTTGCAACATCCTCAATACTCTGACCTTCTACATCGACCAGATAATTCAACTCTATCATTGTGGGGTCATCAATCATGCCTCCCAGCTCATTCAATAGGTCCTTCAGCTCCGGATAGTTTTCCAATGTATCGTTTCGGATGAGCGCAGATGCATAGTACGGTGGGAAAAATCCCTTGTCATCCTCAAGAACTTTCAGGTTGTACTTTCTGATAGGTCCATCTGTCGCGAAGGCGTCGGTAGCATCAATATCTCCATTTCCAATGGCTTGATATTTCATCGAGATTTCCATTTTCACCGGATCCCCCTTGAATTCCATTCCATATAGTTCTTTGAGCCCGTCAAAACCATCCGGGCGGTCATAAAACTCGTATCCCCCGCCAAACACCAGATTCTCCGACACCTTGGCGAGGTCACTGTATGTTTCTATCCCATATTCCTCATATACCTCATTTGACACTGCAACGGCGTAAGTATTGTTGAGTCCTAATGGCTCGAGCCATGTTATGTCGAATTGACTATCGAATTCTTCCGAAACCACACGGTACGCTTCGTCGGGGTCGCCGATTACGTCCATATCTAATTGCGCCGTTAAGGCCGTACCGGTATATTCTGCGTAAATATCAATTTCGCCCTTCTTAATTGCCTCAAAACAGACAAATGTTCCGCCCAGGTTTAGCTTGCGGTTGACGCTGATATCCGTACGGTTTTCTATCAATTGCGCAAAAACCTCTCCCAGTATCATGTTTTCACTAAAATCTTTGGATCCAATTGTAATCGTATCATCACCGGAGCACCCGCTCAGTGCCATGGACAGCCCAATTACAAGCGTCATTATTACAATGACCCATTTTTTCATTTTCATTTTTTCTCCTCCTCTTTAAAACATCTCATTTATAAAAATCAGTTGACTTAACGACAATCCGATATTTATACATATCCTTCATTTATTGGTGTCAGAAGTTCTAAGTGTTAGTCTGCGTTCAATGTTGGACATCACGTAATCAAAAACCAAAGCCATCAGAACAACGGGAATTGCCCCCATCAAAATAAGCTCTAGGCTTCGAGTCTGTATGCCGCGGTAAACGGGAAAACCAAGTCCACCGGCACCAATCAGTACACCCATGACTGCTATAGATAATGAGTTAACAGTTGCTATCTTTATTCCTGAAAAAATCAAGGGAAAGGAAAGTGGCAATTCCACTTTAATTAAACGTTGCAATTTCGTCATTCCCATTCCTTTGGCCGCATCTTTTAAGTACGGCTGCACATCGTTCAAGCCAATGAAGGTATTGCGGACAATGGGCATGAGTGCATATAGTACCAACCCTACTATTATGGTAGTGTTCCCAAGGCCAAACACGATCATCAGAAGAGCCAGCAGAGCCAGCGATGGAATGGTTTGCAAAACTTCCGTAAGCCATAGAATAATCTTGTCAAGATATCGAACCCAATAAGCCACCACTCCAAAGAAAATACCTAAAACAACGGCAATGGCTATCGCTATAAAAACAATATACATATGCTCTGCAATCATTGAAAACATATTCATACCCTAACCCCCCTTAACCCTCTCGGCGTGAGGATGCGCTGCAATAATCCAATCAGTCCGCTCAAGACTAATGCTAATATTGCAGAGGGAACTGCTCCCGATAGTATGAGTTTCGTGTTATAGGTTGCAAGACCCGTCCATATGGGATCCCCCAGGCCTCCGGCTCCAATGTACGACGCTAATGTTGCCCAGCTCACTATGTAAACCGTGGAAATGCGTATGCCACCGATTATAGATGACAGGGCCAGGGGTAATTCTACCTTAAAAAGCATTTGCATGTTGGTCATACCGATACCTCGGGCTGCTTCCGTATAGCTGGGGTCCACTTCCGTTATACCTGTATAGGTATTTCGTAAAATCGGCAAGATAGCATAAAGACTCAGTATCACTAAGGCAGGCAGCATCCCTATTCCTAGAAATATTAGGGCAAAACCCAACATAACCAAGCCGGGAATAGTCTGTATCGTTCCGGCTATTGCCAATACGGTGCCTGCTAGTTTTCTGTGTCGTGAGAGCACAATACCCAGCGGAATGGATATCACGATACCTATAAAAACAGAGATTCCTACCAACTCTATATGACGTAGGAGATTATTGGTCATATCCCTTTGGTTCTCAATCAAAAAATCTATTAAAGTCACGACGTCACATCCCCCCATAACACCTCGCCCATTGCCCTGGTCATGCTGGTCTTCGTGATGAGGCCGGCCACGGTATTGTCGTCATTCAATACGATTACATAGCTTGTGGAGGATGTAAGCAATGCGTCAAATGCCTCCTGGGCGTCATCAGCCACCTTTACTACAGGTGCTGCATCCGTAATTAATTTACCGATTTCCATTCCGCCTCTTCCGTGAGCACGTAAATCCCCTATGGTAACAATTCCTGCATATGTATCATCCTCATTTATTACGACGAGGGTATCCACATCACGGCTTTTCATTAGCTCAATGGATTTGAGAGTCTGATTATTTCTTGCTGCTTTGACTACTCTCGTACGCATAACATCTCCCGCCGTAAGTCCATTGCTCCTGTTATCGATTTGTTTTCCCATAAATCCGGAGATGATGGGATGTGCCGGATTGTGTAACATTTCCTCCGGTGATGCCATTTGAAGGATTTTTCCCTCGTTCATAAAGACAATGGTATCTGCCATCTTCAGAGCTTCATCCATGTCATGAGTCACAAAGACTATGGTCTTCTTCAGTTTTTTCTGAAGCCGTCTCACTTCATCCTGGAGGGTGTCACGAGTGATGGGGTCAAGAGCCCCAAAAGGTTCATCCATGAGTATGATGGGCGGCGAGGCTGCAAGTGCTCTCAGGACACCGATTCTTTGCTGCTGTCCCCCTGATAATTCCGATGGGTACTTGTGAGCGTTTTCCTCGTAGGGCATGTTCACCATTTCAAGCAAATCGCGAACGATGGTCTGCCATTTGTCCTTTGGGTATTTAAGCAGCTTTGGAACCACTGCAATATTCTGTTCTACAGTCATGTTCGGAAATAAGCCGATCTGCTGGATCACATATCCGACTCCCCTACGCAGTTCTACAGGGTTCATCTCTGTGATATCCTTGTCGTCAATATAAATCTTTCCTTCATTTGGCTCGATCAAACGGTTGATCGTCTTGAGAGTGGTGGTTTTCCCACAGCCGCTGGGACCGATGAGCACCACGAATTCTCCCTGTTGAATCTCAAAACTCAACTCGTCCAAGACCAGTGTTTTCCCATATTTTTTGCTTACCTTTTCAAACTTTATCATTCTAAACCACCTTCTTTTGCAAAGTAACCACTCAATCATAACATTAGGTTGTTACTTATGTCAAATCATTGCCAACTTAAAAAATCGTGCAATCCTATCAAATGCACGATTCATCAAGAGAAAAATATCCGGGATGTTGTTGTAAAATGGCGCTTAGGCAACTTTCCGGGAAAAAGACGTCGAAAAGTTATTTTATATCAGTTATTTCAATAAATTCCTTCACTCGAATCTGGCTGTTATCGTCCCCCACGAAGTAGATGGTGTCTCCCTCGTACAGGAACGCATATGGGCCCGGGGACATAAGCAAGGTATCATGATGGCGAATGCCAATCACCGTGGCAGTTGTGTTGTGCCAGAAATTGACTTGAGAAAGTGTTTTCCCGGCACA
>JBAYOC010000150.1:0-4266 GCA_041678465.1 Anaerovoracaceae bacterium
TGTCCGAAAGGCTGATTACCCGAAGATACAACCTAAGTTAAAGCCATACCATAAGGAAAATGAAATCCATTCAGCCTTCCCCAGAAGAAAGAAAAAAAACGTCGCGCATCCTTCTTTATAGCAAATGCCTTAACAAATAGTATACAGGAAAGGAAGAGATGCCTGTAGCATCTCCGGAATCCACTCCGGAAAGCTGTAGCTTTTCCATGTCCTCCAATAGTTTCTCGTATAGACTGTGATCAGAAACAGTGTAAAGTGCAGAGAGCAACCCTTCCACAGCAACATGCGCTTGTGGAATAGAAACGCCCGACCCATCCGGGTCTGATTTAAGATCTTCGCTGCCGCAACCCCATAGGGCAGTTGCAAGTATAACAAGCAGGATAATGATGAATCGGCTTCTCATGATATGGACCTCCGTTCCGTTCAGCTCATTATATGGAAGAAAACAATCTTCTGTCAGAAGAAAAGAATACAAGCTATAGTTTCCTAATTGTACCACTTGCATTTGCATATGAATTGTGTCAAATTTGCTAAAACATCTCCCCTGCAACTGTCGGTTGCTAAGATTCCAATCCCGCTTGGTCGACAGTACTCCTATTTTTTTGTTATACTACATGCAGTAAAGAGAGGTATGTTTATGGCATTGGGAGAAAAAATAGCAAGGCTCCGTACTGAGCATCGTCTAACCCAGGGAGATCTTGCAGAAAAGATGGGTGTCTCAAGACAGTCCGTTTCAAAATGGGAAACAGGAAGCAGCGTTCCCGATTTAGATAAACTTGTGGCTTTAAGTGAGTTGTTTGATGTTTCTCTGGATACCCTTGTAAAAGACCAGGATCAAAAAGAAAAGGTAGACTCTCAACCATCTACACCCCAGCAATCCCTTGAAAAGTATCCGTCGCGGAAAATCGCAGGATGGATTTTGCTTGGTATCGGATTACTCAGCCTGGTTTTGGGGGTCGCCCTCAATTTATCTTTGGTATTATTGGGCGTTTATGTGATTCTATGCGGCACCATCTGTCTGACCGTCAAAAAGCATCCGGGACTCGTGATTGGTTGGGGAACCTTTTTGCCCTGCGCTTACTTTCTTCCGTGGTTTACCAGTGCAAATATGGGAACGATCTTTCACCCTTACTTCTATGAAAATATTGGAACCTGGACTATGCAGCTTTCGATTTCCTATGGATTTTGGGCAGTCCTATTCATGCTGGTTTTTATTACAATTAAGAACACAAGGATGAAAAGCCATCCCTTCCTGTTCTGCGGCTGGGCAGTCTTTTCCCAAATTTATGGATTCATTCCCATTGCATTTCGCCATACAGATGAAACGATAAAATCCTATCTTGTACTTTCATGGTGTGCGATTGCACTTCTTTTTGTGCTTCTTTTTTTTACAGGGAAAAGCCTATATGAGTACCTCCAAGCCAGAAAACAAATTCTATAAAGACCTTAATATTGGTAATGAAGTGGGATGAGAACTTTCAAGTTGTTCCTCCGGGAAAAGAAATAGAAATGTGGGATATTTGTAGTGAATCGGAGTCCAAATGATTATTATTGCCTCATAATGTTTTCCTTCCCTATATCTTATTTATCAGCTTCAATGGTATAGGAAGCGACATACTCTTCTGCGTTTTTTCCCGGAACCCAGCTTCTAATGATCTCCTTGCTGTTATCCTTTGGAACCATTCGAATGTTTACAAAGCCAGCGTTCCTAAGCATATTTTCTATGTTACCCACATACTCGGCTCCTGCGATACACCCCGCCATGCTTGCTAGATCATTTTTTACGGATTCCGGTATTTCTGCCGTGGCGACTACGTCGGATATAGAAATTCGGCCGCCCTGTTTCAGTACCCGGTAAGCCTCACGAAAAACCCGTTGCTTCTCTAAAGCTAAGTTAATGACGCAATTGGATATTATGACGTCTACCGCCCCATCTGCTACCGGCAAGTGCTCGATTTCGCCCAAACGGAACTCAACATTTTCGTAACCGCTTTCTTCTGCATTTTTTCTGGCCAGTTTGATCATTTCCGGTGTCATATCCACTCCAATGACATAGCCGGGGCTCCCTACCTGCTCCCTGGCTAAGAAAGCGTCAAACCCGCCACCGCTACCCAAATCAAGTACTATCTCACCCTCTTTTAGTGCAGCAATCGCAATTGGGTTGCCGCAACCTAAACCCATATTTGATTCAATCGGTACAGCATTCAGTTCGCTCTCCGAATACCCTAACTGAATTGATGTCTCTTTGATATCCAGTTGTGGACCGTTGCAACTGCAACCCCCGCTGCAGCATCCTCCGCCAGAACCTCTTAGGGCTACCTGGGAATAATTGTTTCTAATAAAATCTCTAATCTCTTCTTTACCTTTCAAAATGCGCAACCTCCTTTTTACTTTGCAACTGTCTTTTTAAGAATCTCAGCAATCTCATTGGCTTTTAGTACTTTCCCTGAAGATACAACCTTGTCGTCAATAACTAGTCCGGGCGTCTTCATGATGCCATATCTTGCCATCTCAGCAAAATCCCCTACTTTAATCACTTCCGCATCAATCCCTGTTTCCCCCAAAGCTTTCTTTGTGTTCTCAGCCAGTGCAGTGCAATTTTTGCACCCAGATCCTAAAACTTTAATAAGCATATCTTTGTCTCCTTAAATAAAATATTTTGCTTACATCATAGATAAAAAAATGGATACTTCCCCCTAATCTGTCCTGAAGATTGAGGCCGAAGACCTGGTCCACCAATTTTTCAACCAGATTATAGAGCCATTCCATTTTTAGCAGGTGATTATTAAGCCATTGAAACATTTTATTTTAATCTCCTTTACAGCAGCCTGCATCAGCAGCAATAGCAATGACGGAAGGATCTATCCGATCAAAGAAATCCTTCACAAGTTCAAGGGTATCCGGATTAATCGTATAGTGCATCCAGATCCCGTCTCGTCTGCCTTTGACCAGCCCGCTGTCACATAGAATCTTCATATGATAGGAAAGAGTCGACTGGGTTATGGAAAATTCCTCTAAAATCTTGCATGCGCATCTTTCGCCTTGGGATAGCATGTCAAATATTTTTATCCTATTTTCGTCTCCTAAAGCCTTCATTATCAAAGCAAAGTCCTTATAATCCTTATTCAAAACTCTCATCTCCTTATCTGTAACATCGACAATCATCGATGTATTATTATATGCATACATATTGATAGTTGTCAATCTATTGTCGAGCATTTATAAAAAAATATAAACATGAATAATCAGTCTTAAACATTAAGAATCCTTACCCTTTTGATCCGCACCCTCATTACTATTTGTCTGTGAACTGAAAAGGATTTTATTGTCCCGGTGGAAAATTCGCATATTAATCGGAAATCTGCTAAAATGTAAGTACATTTTAATTTAACAATTGAGGTACCAGGAGGTTTACTATGATTATAAAAAGTTTGGACGCGGAGAAAAAAACAGCTTTGCTTGTGGCGGAGCTTATGGTTACAGCAGCCAGAACTGCACCGAAGGGTCATGGCAAGGACAACCTTGAGCTACTGATAGTAACCGGTGATGAAAAAGATAGATTGGCTGATGAAATGAGAAGAATAGCTAGTGAAAAGGGCATTGATTTTTTTGGAAGGGATGGGGGAAATGTAGATAGCTCACATGCAGTTGTGCTTTTGGGTACCCGCATTTCTCCTATTGATTGCCCCAATTGTGGCTATTGCGGCTATAAGGATTGCTCTGAAAACCGTGAGAATAAGGGGGTTTGTGTTTTTAATCCCGGCGATTTAGGAATTGCAATAGGTTCGGCGGTTTCTGTAGCAGCAAACCATCGTTGCGACAATAGGGTAATATTTTCGGCAGGGAGGGCGGCACTTAACTTAAGTTATTTCAGTAAAGACATAAAAATAGCATTTGGAATTCCATTATCGGTCTCAGGTAAGAATCCTTATTTTGATCGGTAAAAAGGACATGCTACCTTAGATATTAATCATTCATGGTGGGAATTAGTAAGCTAATTAGTTTTTTACACTTCATTAATATTGAACTGCCGGTCATCATGATTAAACGGGCGTGACAATTAAGGAACGTCCCTACCGTTACAGAAAGAGAAGCTGAAGAATCTCTCCTTTTAACTCAGCGAAACCGGGGTCTGAAGACAGTGAGATATCCCTCGGTATTGAAAAGGAAATGGGAATTTCGTGCCTGATACGACCCGGCAGCCTGCTCATTACATAGATTCGATCGGATAAGAGGAGGGCTTCCTCCACATCGTGGGTGATGAAA
>JBAYOC010000151.1:0-4265 GCA_041678465.1 Anaerovoracaceae bacterium
CTCGCCTGGACAAAGTAAAGTTCTTGTGCCCTGCTCCGGGATATGACAGGCACTTTACCATATGCGAAAGCTTTGGCATGGAAATGATTACCGTAGCCATGACGGACCAGGGGCCTGACATGGATCAAGTGGAAGAGTTGGTAAAGGATCCGGAAGTGAAGGGCATGTGGTGCGTCCCCAAATACAGCAACCCGGACGGAATCATTTACAGTGATGATGTCATTGACCGGATAGCCAAATTAAAGCCTGCTGCCCCGGACTTTGTTGTGATGTGGGACAATGCCTATATCGTCCACGAGTTTGAAGGGGATTACGTAGAGTTTCCTGATATCTTAAAGCTGTGTAAGGCTGAGGGAAATGAGGATATGGTAGTTGAGTTCGCATCCACCTCTAAAATCACATTACCAGGAGCCGGAGTATCTTGCTTTGCCTGTAGCGAAGCAAATATGAAGTATCTTACAAAGCTAATATCCGCACAGGCTATAAGCTACGATAAGATGAACCAGCTGAGGCACCTTTTGTTTCTTAAGGACAAGCAAAATGTCATAGCCTTAATGAAGAAGCACGGAGCCATTATGAAGCCGCGCTTTGACATGGTTCTTTCCAAGCTTGACAAGGAGATAAAGCCCCTGGGCATTGCAAATTATTTCAGGCCAAAAGGTGGTTATTTCGTCAGCGTCTATGCCAAGCCCGGCACAGCGAAAAGGGTTTATTCTCTCATGGAAAAAGCCGGAGTGGTGATGACAAAGGCGGGAGCCACATACCCGTATGGAATTGACCCCGATGATTCAAACTTAAGAGTTGCACCCTCATTTGTTTCATTGGATGAGCTTTCACAAGCTATGGATGTTTTCTGCACCTGCATAAAGCTGGCTGCAGTTGAAAAAGAGCTGGAAGCATAATTAAAATACGGCGCTGTACATTCCTGATGTTCGGCGCCGTATTATTTAAAACTTTTTCATACCGTCAACGGTAATCCTCTCCAGGAAGAGCATCTTCTCGAGGTTGAGTGTAACCACTTCTTTTTGACTTTCAATTCCCGGTTGTACATAAATGCTGACACCTGCAGCATCAAACTCTTGAAAATCTCCTTTGGGAGGTCCCGAAATAAATTTTGCTGAAACTTCAGCATAGGAGCCTGATCAACAGCTCCGCATTTTAATCTCTAATACGATGTGCTTAAGACCTTTTGTGTCCATATGTTCTCTTAGTGAATCCGTCAATTGGAACTTCATGCCTTTCACCTCCTGTGTTTCCTTAGTCTTTTCCGAAACTTCTTGTGTTTCTATGCAAAATGGGGTAGATAATATTCTTATACCCCGTAATAGCATGGGCATTCAATTAATTAATAGAAGGGCTGAAAGAAAGTGAAAAAATCAATCGCGAACAATGACATTTTTGTTCATCCGGTGCCGCCGCTCTTTGACCAAAACTCCCGGCTACTGATTCTGGGCACCTTTCCATCGCCCAGATCAAGAGAGGGTAAATTCTTTTATCATCACCCGCAAAACCGGTTCTGGAAGGCAATGGCGGCCTTGACGAACTCTTCGCTGCCTGAAACCATCGAGCAGAAAAAAACAATGATGTTGGGTAACGGTATTGCCGTCTGGGATGTTATCCAAAGCTGCCGGGTCACAGGAGCCAGCGACAGCAGCATACGGGACGTCGTGCCCACGGACCTGAGCCAAATATTGGACCATGCCCCCATTGAAAAAATCTTTGCCAACGGAGGCACGGCATACAATCTCTATATGAAATACTCCTATCCTGAAATAGGCCGCCCTATCATAAAGCTGCCATCCACCAGCCCTGCAAACGCAGCTTGGAGCCTGGAGCGGCTGATTGATGCGTGGAGCATTATCCATGACTAAACAGTTGCTCTGTCGCGTTTTATGCCTTATTTGTGCAAAATATGGAGTTATGTGTGGATTCTCGGGAGAAAAAAGCTGTTAATGCATAAAATATGGAGTTATATCTGTAACTATTACATATTTTTCCTTGGCATTCACACATTACTCCATTTTCTGCTCATTTTTCGTCTTACCACCAACATGTGGCTTTTGCCGTGCAAAAGCTTCCGATTATCTGAGTGTCGCAAGAGAGCCCGCCGGAATACACTAAGGTAGTTAAATAAATGAGGCGGGTGATTTTATTATGTATAAAATAGTGGTGATTGGCGGCGGCTGGTCCGGATGTGCGGCTGCACTTGCTGCCAGGAAGGCCGGTGCAGAGGTTGTTTTGCTGGAAAAGACCGACATGCTCCTGGGGCTTGGAAACGTGGGCGGTATTATGCGCAATAACGGCAGATATACAGGGGCGGAGGAGAATATTGCTCTTGGCGCCCATGAGCTTTTTGATATAACGGACAGCAGTTCGCGGCATGTAAATGTGGACTTTCCCGGACATAGCCATGCAAGTCTCTACGATGTAATGAAGGTGGAGCCCCGGGTGAGAAAGCTCTTGGAAGAGCGGGGAGTAGAAGTTCACACCATCGCACGGGCAGTGGATGTGACTATGGAAACCCCCCAGCGGATGAAGAGCATTACGCTGGCAGACGGCAGGGTAATAGAAGGGGACGCCTTCATTGAAACCACCGGGTCCACGGGTCCGATGGGAAACTGTCTTACTTATGGAAACGGCTGCTGCATGTGTGTACTCCGTTGCCCTGCATTCGGTCCTCGGGTCAGCATAACCCAAAAGGCGGGGAAAGTGGACATTATGGGCCAGCGAAAAGACGGAGCATTCGGTGCTTTCAGCGGTTCGGGCAAACTGGAGAAAGGCTCACTCTCGGAGGATATCCAACGGGAGCTCAACGAAAAAGGAGTTGCAATCCTCCCCGTTCCAAAGGAAGATGTAACAAAGGAGAAACTGGACCTAAAAGTCTGCTTGCAATACGCTCTGGCCGAGTACGCGGAAAACATCATTCTGCTAGATACGGGTTACGCAAAAATAATGACTCCATTTATACCATTGGAAAAACTCCGCCAGGTACCGGGTCTGGAATATGCCCGCTACGCAGATCCCTACGCCGGGGGAAAAGGAAATTCCATACGATATCTCTCTGTTGCCGAACGGGATGATGACATGCGAGTCACCGGTATTGAGAATCTTTTCTGTGGTGGGGAAAAATCCGGCCTCTTCATCGGCCACACGGAAGCTATTTCCACGGGGACTTTGGCAGGCTATAACTGTGCACGATATTTGAAAGGGCTCCGGCCTCTGGTTTTGCCCAATCAAATCGCCATTGGAGACCTGATCTCCTACGCCAACCGCATGGCCAAGACCAAGGATGGACTTATGACGCGTTACACCCTGGCCGGTGCGGCCTATTTCGAGAGGATGAAGGAAAAGGGGCTCTACACTACTGATCGTGAAACCATCCGAAACCGTATAAAGAAATACGACCTGGAGAATATATACAAGGAAAAAATATTGTGATATCCTAGGATAACTAAAGAAAACAGGTAGGCGTGCGAATTCCTATCCATTATCGAAGGAGAAAAAATGAGACTAAATAAATACATCGCCTCTGCGGGACTTGCCTCCCGCAGGAAGGCGGATGAACTGATAAAAGCCGGCAAGGTGAAGATCAACGGCGCGGTTTTGGACCAGCCCGGCTACGATGTGGTTTCCAATGACGTGGTGGAGGTAAACGGCCATGTCATTGAGGGCGTGCACAAACATGTATATATCATGCTCAACAAGCCAAAGGGCTATATAACCAGCGTGTCCGACGATAAGGACAGGCCAACGGTAATGGACCTGGTGCGAGAGGTGGATGCGCGGTTATTTCCTGTCGGCAGGCTGGATTACAATACCTCGGGGATGTTGCTCATGACCAATGACGGAGAGTTTGCATATCATCTCACCCATCCCAAGCACCAAGTGGAGAAGACCTATCGGGCAAAGGTGACAGGTGTGCTTTCGCCGGAACGGATCACAAAGCTCAGAAGAGGTATTGACATCGGTGGATTTGTTACATCCGCATCCAAGGTGAGCGTAATCAAGCAAGCGGATCGCTCCGCCATCGTAGAAATCATCATACATGAAGGCAAGAACCGCCAGATCCGCAAAATGTTTGCAGCGGTAGGCAATAAGGTCATTGAACTGGAGCGTGTAGCCATTGGTGACCTGTATCTTGGCCATTTGAAGGTGGGACACTACAGGAAGTTGACGAGGCAGGAAGTGGAATACCTGATAAACAGCTGATTAAAGAAAAGTAAGCGCGAGAAATACTCCAAGAGGGGTGAAAACAACCGATAACA
>JBAYOC010000152.1:0-4238 GCA_041678465.1 Anaerovoracaceae bacterium
GAAACTCCCGGGAGCTGACCCTTTTCAAGTCCCGAAATAGGAAGATCTTTTTCATAGTTTCCCGGATATCCCCCGGAGGCAGCAATGACGCAGCAGGCGGCACCCTTGCGAAAGGTAACGGAAACTTCAGAGAGCCGTTCTTCCGCTATGGCTTCCATGATGGTGAAAAGGTCTGTTTCCAAAAGCGGGAGCACAACCTGGGCTTCCGGGTCCCCGAAGCGGCAGTTGTATTCAATGACTTTGGGACCGGCCTCTGTGAGCATGAGTCCAAAATATAGACAACCCTTAAAAGGGCGCCCCTCCACATTCATGGCCGCCATAGTGGGCAAAAAGATCTCTTTCATGCATTGTGCAGCGATTGTCTCCGTATAGAAGGGGTTGGGTGCAACGGTTCCCATGCCTCCTGTATTGGGGCCTATATCGCCGTCAAGAGCCCGCTTGTGGTCCATGGAAGATACCATGGGGACCAAAGTCTTCGAGTCTGTAAAGGCTAACACGGACACTTCCGGTCCTGTTAAATACTCTTCTATCACGATACGGTTTCCGCTGTCCCCAAAGACGCGTTCCGTCATTATCGCATGAACGCCATTCCGGGCTTCTTCAAAGTCTTCGGCAATGATGACTCCTTTTCCCAGAGCCAGACCGTCAGCCTTGAGGACGACAGGGAAACGCCCCAAGGTTTCAATATAGGAGATAGCAGCATTTGCTGAGTCAAAGATCTCATATTCGGCGGTGGGTATGTTATATTTCTTCATCAGATTCTTTGAAAAGACCTTGCTGCTCTCGATGGTGGCCGCTGCGGAGTCAGGGCCAAAGGCAGGAATTCCTGCCCGGACAAACCGATCTACCGCGCCTTTTGCCAGGGGGTCATCCGGTCCCACAACGGCAAAGTCGATTCCATTTTCAAGAGCAAACTCCACCCCTTGATCTAAGTCTAATGCGCTGATGTTCTCGCAGCGAGCATCGTAGGAAATTCCGCCGTTTCCGGGAAGGGCAAAGATGGTGCTCACTCTTGGGCTCTTTTGTAACTTCTTTATAATGGCGTGCTCCCGGCCGCCGCCGCCCAGTACCAATATTTTCATTTTTATTACCTTCTATATCCGGGCTTCCGCGGTGGGTCGCCCTTACTATCCTATGCCTCAGACGCAGCAGAGCTTCGCCCCTACCTAATGATGAAACAATCGCATTCCGGTGAACGCCATGGTGATTCCAAGAGCATTGCAGGTATCGATGATGGACTGATCTCGAATAGATCCTCCGGGCTCGGCAATGTAGGTAACGCCACTGCGGCTGGCTCTTTTAATGTTATCGTCAAATGGGAAAAAGCCGTCGCTACCCAAAGCGACACCGGAGACATTCTTCAGCCAATCCTTTTTCTCTTCCACAGTCAGGGGTTCCGGTCTTGTTGAAAAGTAATCCCGCCATACTTCGCTGCCGATTACGTCCTGGCAGTCGTCGCTCAAATATACGTCGATGACATTGTCGCGGTTGGCACGGCCGATGGAATCGATGAACTGCAGATCCAAGACCTTGGGGTGGTGGCGAAGCTGCCAAACGTCTGCCTTGTTTCCGGCCAGCCTGGTACAGTGGATTCGGGACTGCTGCCCGGCTCCTACGCCGATGGTCTGTCCCCCATAGGTGTAGCATACGGAATTGGATTGAGTATATTTCAGTGTAATTAAGGCTAATATAAGGTCTTTTTTTGCACTTTCGGGAAGTGTTTTATTCTCTGTTACAATGTTGTTAAGCAGGTCCGCATTGATAGGAGTTTCGGTCCTGCCCTGCTGAAAACTGATGCCGAAGACCTGTTTGGTTTCAATGGACGCCGGGACGTAATTCCGGTCTATCTTCAGTATGGTATAGTTGCCTTTCCGTTTGGTTTTAAGGAGGTTCAGTGCATCCGATTCATAACCGGGCGCAATAATTCCATCAGAGACCTCTTTGGCGATAAGGCGTGCCGTTGACAGATCACAGTAATCGGAAAGCGCAATGAAATCGCCGAAGGAGGACATGCGGTCACTACCCCTCGCCCGGGCATAGGCGCAGGCCATGGGGGAGAGCTCCTCTTCTACAAAGTACATCTGCCGCAGTGTATCATCTAAAGGTAGCCCCAGAGCGGCCCCCGCAGGACTTACATGCTTAAAGGAAGTAGCAGCCGGAAGGCCGGAGGAGGCTTTCAATTCGCTCACTAACTGCCAGCCGTTGAAAGCATCCAGAAGGTTGATGTAACCGGGTTTGCCGTTGAGCACTTCCATTGGAAGGTCTCTATTTTCGATAAAGATACGGGCAGGCTTTTGGTTGGGATTGCAGCCGTATTTCAAATCAATCAATTGCGCCATGTGAAGCTCCTTTCTCTATAGCCGGGACTGCGCTTGCTGTTCGTTCTCATTTATAATGCGGGTCTCCACGTCCAGGCTACTGAAATCGATGTAGCGGACAAAAAGGGCCACGCGGTTTTCTGCATTCAGGCTTCGCCATAAATTAGCGGTAAAGGTATCGATACTTCCGCGGATGGTCACAGGGCGCGGATCTCCTTCAAAGGAGGGAAGGGGATCCTGGTTGACCTGGTAGGTATGGATCAAGTGTCCAACTCCCGGAATTTTATTTTCATAGGCATAGTAGAATCTCTGGCAGGCTGCGGGATTTCCTTCGCTGGATTTCAGTATGGATAGGCGATAGGAGGAAAAATCCCCATTGGAAAAGAGCAAACCGGAGATGCGGGGAGTGTAATTGGGTGCATCGGGTTCAAAGGTCCTGGTAGCCAGAGCTTCAGTAAATGCGCGGGCAGCTAAGGTGTTTTCCAGACTGTCCGTGAGGAGGGCTCCTTTGTGGTCATTCTTAACGGCTTCAAAGCGCTCAAGCGCGTCGTATATGGTATCGGTCTGATCGCCGTTTGTTACGATGGTGCTGCGGGAGAACACTCTCACCGGTGAATAGATGATCAGGGAAGGATCTGTGACCTTTGTAGGGTCGTAGACCTCGGTTCGCAATCCCTCTCCGTCTTCTGTGAAAATGCGGTTGCGGCTGTTCTCGCTTCTGCCCATAATGAAATAAGCGATGACGCCATGGGTTCCTTCTTCGTCAGTTCCGATGACGATTCCTCTGCCGGGATAGCTTTTATTGCTCAAATACTCATAAAGATCATAGACTTTCATTTTCGACCTGCCTTTCTTCCTTGTAGGTGAGGGCCGTGCAGACCTGGTCCACGGCTTTTGGAAGCATGATCCACTCCGCTTCTTCCATGACGCGTTTCTGAAGGCTTTCCGGGGTGTCGTCTTCTCTTACGAAAACAGGCTGCTGCATGATAATTCGGCCTCCATCGGCGACTTCGCTGACATAGTGAACGGTAGCCCCCGTAACCTTGACTCCTTTTTCCAAAACGGCCCGGTGGACTTTAAGCCCATAATAACCTTCGCCGCAGAAAGAGGGGATGAGGGAGGGGTGAATGTTGATCATCCTGTGAGAGTACTCTCTGACGATTGCTTCTCCTAAAATGGACAGGAAGCCTGCCAGGACCACCAGGTGGATGTCATGCGCACGAAGGTGCTCGCTTATTGCCTTGCCAAACTCACGGGAGTCCCTGTAATCCTTGCGGTTGATCGTCAGGGCAGGAATGCCATTCTCTGCTGCTCTGGTTAATCCGTAGGCGTCGGGGCGGTCGGAGATGACCAGGCGTATGGTGCCTGCCTTCAGTCTACCTTCTTTCTGTGCATTGAGCAATGCTTGCAGATTGGTTCCGCTTCCGGAAATGAGAACGGCAATGTTCAGCACAGAATCACCTCTTTTTCGCCGGGGATGATTTCACCTATTATTTTTGCTTTGCTACCCTCTTCGTTGAGACATTTAAGAGCCTTGTCAGCATCGGCAGGGTCCACTATAAGGCACATGCCGGTGCCCATATTGAAGACGTTGAACATTTCCCGATGAGGCAAGTTCCCTTCCTTTTGGAGCAGTTGGAAAATAGGGGGTATGGTCAGGGCATTGCTTTCTATCTTTGCAGTGCAATCAGCCGGAAGGGCTCTGGGAATATTTTCATAGAATCCACCGCCGGTGATATGGCAAATGCTCTTCACCTTTACCTGTGAGAGCAAAGAGAGGATGGGTTTTACGTAGATGCGGGTGGGAGTGAGCAGTGCTTCTCCTAAAGTAGAGGAAAGTTCATCTACGTAGCGGGACAGGGGCCGGTTTTCTACATCAAAGACCTTACGGACCAGAGAAAAACCGTTGGAGTGAATTCC
>JBAYOC010000153.1:0-4236 GCA_041678465.1 Anaerovoracaceae bacterium
CTCTAGTTGAACAATCGAAGATTATAGTTTCAGGAAAGAGGGTTTGCGTTGGCTGAAGGTAGTTACATACTGAAAGCCAACGCTCTTCATTTTGTCATAAGCCCACTTTATGCCGTCACCCACGTCACGGGTACAATGTGCATCGGATCCCACGGTAATAATTTCTCCTCCAAGCTCATGGTAGCGGAGCAGAATATCATGGGAGGGCGTGGTGTAATCCCCCATGCCGTAGCGGAAGGAGGAGGTATTGATTTCGATGCCTTTTCCGTCGTCAATAATCAGTTTCAGAATTTCCGTGACCATGTCCATCAGGTCGAGGTAGGCAGGAACGTAGGGACCGTAACGGTCGATGACATTTATATGTCCCAAAACATCGTAGTCTTTATAGACAGACAGACAATCATATACATATTTGTAGAAAGCCAAGGTAGCATCTTCCACTGAACGGCCTTTAAAAAAACTGCCACAAGAGAGTTCAAAACCTTCTGCGCAGTGAAAAGACCCTATGATGAAGTCATAGTCGAAGGATGTTACGGCTTTCCTGCATTTTTTCAGAGTATCGCCATGTTGGATACCGATCTCCAAGCCTTTAATTAGCGTGATAGTATCCTTAAATTCTTCCTGGATGACATTTAATTCATTTTGATATTCGGCCTGAGAGAATTCTTCGCCCCAGCCATCTAATCTATAATCCGGATCATAGTGGTCGGTCACAGCGATTTCGGTGAGTCCTGCATCTGCAGCGGCGGACACCATCTCCCTCATGGTGGAGAAGCCATCCGTTGAAAAAGTAGTATGTGTGTGATAGTCGACCAGGGGGGTTATATACATAATTGCCTCCGTTTTTTAGCTGTGATATAATCGTTAATTAGTATAACACATTTTTTTCTGTTGAAAAGGATAATCCACATGGCTGATGTTTACAATGAGACAGTTCTAATAGAGAAAGCCAAGTCGGGAGACGAGGCAAGCTTTGAGTTGCTGATTCAAAACTGTAAAACAAAGGCCTATAACACAGCTCTTCGCTACCTGCGGGACGAAGAGGATGCCATGGATGCTCTCCAGGAAAGTCTTATAAAAGTGTTTCGGCATCTGGACAAGTTCAAAGGGGACAGCAAGTTCGATACTTGGGTCTACCGCATTGTAGTGAATACATGTAATGATTTTCTTAGAAAAGACAAAAACCAAAGAACAAACGTAAGTTTTTATCGTATGAATGAAGATGGGGAGACGATGCTTGAAATACCGGATACCGCACCAACTCCTCCTGAGGTTTTCGATGCAAAGCTTACGACTTCCTGTGTAATGGGTTGCTTGAACGAGATTCCCAAGGAGCAGAAAGAAATTATCATCCTTCGGGATATTCAGGGTTTTTCCTATGAGGAGATTGGTCAGATTCTGAATTGCTCCATGGGAACGGTGAAATCCAGAATCAATCGGGCCAGACAGAAACTTAAGCAAAGTATCTTGGAACAATACGATAGATCCTGCGTCTAACAGGATAGAAAGGGAAAGGAGGCGCCAATGGATAAGCAAATAGATTTGGACAATAGAGCTGTTGATATAGAAAAAGACGATACACAGGATAAAGACATGGAAAAGCTTCTGGCGATCCTTCACGATACCCCGGAGGTGGAAATACCCGCCGGGTTTGACCAACGTTTTAGCCAAGCGCTGAAAGCGGAAGGCAGCAAGATCAGAGAAGAAAAGCGTATGGCTGCCGCAAACAAGAAGCGCAAGTGGTATCTGAAAGTGGCGGCAACAGCAGCTGCATGTTTTGTAGTTGTTTTTGCATCCGTGTCCATGTATAATGATGGCATAGGATCCGATTCGGGACGGATTGCGTCTGAAGAGTCGGCGGAGACACAAATGAGCCTTTCTGGGGATATGTTCAATGATGCCACAGAGGAAGGCGCTTCGAAAGACGCCGTCATCAGTACTGAAGGTATCCAGGAAAAAGAGGACTTGAATCTATCTGCTGAGCAAGCTACTATAGCTCTGGGAAGAGTAGATGCTGAGTACCGGGGGGAGTCCGACGGCAATGGACAGGATACCGGACAAGCAGAGATTTATTACGGAATGCAAAGTTCCGAAGTGGATACCCTGTGCAGAGAAGGCAGTAAATACGCCGAAGCTACGGAAGAGTATTGGGCCTACCGGAGGCTTGTAGATGAATACCTGACGGGCTATGAATTTACAGTTACGGATTGCCAGAGAGACAAAGATACAGGAAGTTATTTATTTGAAGTTCACATAGTTATGGATCCGGAAGGACAAATCGTTGATGAGTCTTTGATTCTCAGGGGAGAGCAAGGAGAAATACATGAGTCAGAAAACAGCACAGAAGGAGATGAACCGCAGACTGGTAGTGATTGACGGTAACAGTCTGATCAATCGCGCTTACTATGCCATTCAAAGACCGATGATTACAAAAGAAGGACTGTACACACAAGCGGTGTACGGTTTTCTTAATATATTACAGAAAATACGCAGGGACTATGAGCCCGGTTACATGGTGGTGGCCTTCGACAGGAAAGCACCCACCTTCCGCCACCTGGAATATGAAGACTACAAGGCGGGAAGGAAGAAAATGCCTCCGGAGCTGGCTATGCAGTTGCCTCTACTGAAAGAGGTGCTGGATGCTATGAATATCCGAATCCTTGAGATTGACGGTTTTGAGGCGGACGATATAATAGGAACGGTGGCCAGGAGAGCGGAAGAAGAGGATTATGAAACCCTCATCATCACCGGAGATAAAGATGCCCTTCAGCTGGCTACTCATGTCACGAAGGTGATCATCACAAAAAAGGGTATTTCTGAATTCGAAGTATATGATTATGATGCAATGATGGAAAAGTATGGATTTTCCCCGGAGCAATTCATTGACTTCAAAGGATTGATGGGTGATTCTTCTGATAATATTCCGGGTCTGCCCGGAGTGGGTGAAAAGACAGCACAAAAGCTCGTGCTGGAATATGGCAGTGTTGCCAATCTCATCAGCAATACGAATCAGATTACGAACGCAAAGCTGAAGGAAAAGGTCGAAGACAATATACAACTGGCCATTATGAGTCGGCGTCTAGCGGAGATCAACACACAAGTTCCCATCGAGATACAATTGGAAGACTATGTAGAGGAAGAACCGGAATACGACAAGCTTATTGAGCTTTATAAAAGACTGGAATTCAACAGTTTTCTTAAAAAGCTGCAAATACCCGAAGACAGTAACCAATATAAAGTAAGTCAAAGTTCCACAGAGATAAAAGTACCGCCTATAACAATCATAAAAAACGCACAGGAGTTTACCGACCTAAAAAATGGTTTAAAGGACGGAGACCTTGTGGCAATGAAGATATTTAGCGATAACAATCATATAGGGACACCGATTCTGACAGGAGCTACCCTGTCTACGGAAGCGCAATGCTATTACATTGATTTGTCTGCCCAAGACCTCCCGGAAGAACTGAAATCGTTGATTTACGGGACGAAATTGCGCTATGTGGGTCATTATCTACAAGAAGATTATTACGCCCTTTTTAGCAGCGGTTTGGAAGACTGGGAACCGGAAACTGCTTTTGACACGGCTATTGCCCAATATCTGCTCCAGCCCGGCAGGCGTAGCTACGACTTGAATGCGCTGACCCTGGAATACTTTCATCAGGAGCTGGCAGGACCGGAAGCCTCAATTGTTCAAGAAGAACAGTTAGGATTTCTGGAGCAACCGCAGATCGACTATCCCGGTTATGGCGCAAGATGGTGTGCTACCTTGTTTGCGCTCCGGTCTGCTATGTATGAAAGATTGAGTAAGGAAGGTTTGCTTCCTGTTTTTGAGGAGATTGAGCTCCCCTTGATCAGCCCCTTAGCCCACATGGAGGTCCAAGGGTTTGCGATGGACCGGAATGAGTTGATTCGGGCAGGGCATACGCTAACGGAACAGATTGCAGAGATATCTGCGAGAATATTCTCCATGGCCGGTGAGGAATTCAACATCAATTCGCCGAGGCAGCTGGGAGAAATCCTGTTCGAGAAGCTGGGGCTTCCGTCAGGTAAGAAAAACAAGACTGGTTATTCTACGAACGCGGAAATATTGGAACGGCTGAGAGGGGACCACGAAATAGTAGACCAAATACTGGAATACAGGACTCTTTCAAAATTGAACAGCACATATGTTGAGGGGCTGTTGCCCATGCTCCACGATGACGGCAAGATCCATGCACATTTCCAGCAAACGGTGGC